>QGUO01000481.1 GCA_003242495.1 Pseudomonadota bacterium
GACGCGCTACGCGGCGGCGGCGTGGTGCGCGGCCCGACGCGTGCGAGCTGGTTGCCGGGTGGTGCGAGCCGCAGGCCCTGCCCCGGATAAATGACATAGTCCCCGCCGATGCGGTTCCAGCGGGCGAGCTCCCGGTAATCCAGACGATGACGCCATGCGATGGCGTAGAGGGTGTCGCCCCGCTTGACCGTGTAGGTGGCCGGAGCGGGAGGCTTGCTGGCGCAGGCGGCGAGCAGGACGAGCGTGGCAGCCAGGAGCCCCGTCAGTGCACGCGACGAGCCCTCACCTCTCACCCCTCACCCCAGTCCCTTCAGCAGCGGCACGAAGCTCACGCGACCGAGCGTTTCGGTATGGAAGTCATCGCCCCGGCGCGTGATGCGCACCAGGTGCTGTCCGGTCTCCGAGCCGACCGGCGCCACCAGCCGCCCGCCGGGCGCGAGCTGCGCGAGCAGGGCTTCGGGGATCGCCATCGGCGCCGCGGCCATCAGCATGCCATCGTACGGCGCGTGCGCCTGCCAGCCCTGAAAGCCGTCGCCGTGGCGCAGATGAACATTGCTCAGGCCCAGCTCCTTCAGCCGTGCACGGGCGCGCTCGAGCAACGCGCCGATGCGCTCGATGCTGAACACCATTCCGACCAGCGGCGCGAGCACCGCGGTCTGGTAGCCGCAACCCGTGCCGATCTCCAGCACGCGACGCGGCGCGCCGCCTTCGAGCAGACACTCCGTCATGCGCGCCACGATGTAGGGCTGGGAAATGGTTTGTCCGTAGCCGATCGGCAGGGCCGTGTCCTCGTAGGCGCGCGTGGCCAGCGCCTCGTCGACGAACAAGTGTCGCGGCACGTTGCGGATCTGCTCGAGCACCAGCGGATTGCTGAGCCCCTGATCGCGCAGACGCTGCACCAGACGCTCGCGAGTACGCGCCGAGGTCATGCCGATGCCGCGGCGTCCGCCGCTGACACCGTGGTCGTTGCGCCCGCCGGCGGCCGAAGCGTTGCCGTTGCGCGCGCCGCTTATGCCGTTGCCGCGCAAGCTCCACCTCATGACAGCCGCCCCTGGAGCCATTCGCCGATATCCTCGATCATCGAATGGCGCGTGAGATCGATCTGCAGCGGGGTCACCGAAACATAGCCGTTGGCCACGGCGTCGAAGTCGGTGCCCGGGCCGGCGTCCTGGCCGACGCCGGCCGGTCCCACCCAGTACACCGGCCGTCCGCGCGGGTCTGCGGCGCGCACGATGCGCTCGGAGCGATGCCTGAAACCGAGCCGCGTGGCGCGCAGGCCGCGCAACTGCTCGTAGGGAACGTCCGGAACGTTGACGTTGAGAATGGTCGCCTGGTGCAGCGGCATGCGCTCCACGCGCAGCACCAGCTCCGCAGCCACGCGCGCGGCCGTCTCGAAGTGCTGGCCCGACCCGGGCGTGATCACCAGCGAGATCGCCATGGCCGGCAAGCCGAGGAAACGCCCCTCGATGGCGGCCGCCACCGTGCCCGAATACAGCACGTCGTCGCCGAGATTCGCGCCGTCGTTGATCCCCGAGACGACCATGTCATGCTCATGCTCGAACAGCCCCGAGATCGCCAGATGCACGCAGTCGGTGGGCGTGCCGTTCACCACGTAATACCGGTTTTCCTCATAAGGCAGAACCCGCAGCGGCACGTCGAGCGTCAGGGAATTGCTCGCGCCGCTGCGGTTGCGGTCAGGTGCGACGACCGTCACATCGGCGAGCGGCGCGAGCGCCGCGTCCAGGGCGTTCAGCCCCGGGGCGCGATAACCGTCGTCATTGCTGATGAGTATTTTCACTGTTGAGCGAATCGACTCGGGGGTTGCGGTACTCCGGATCTGCTGCAAGCGCTTGCTCGGCATGCGCCGAGCCGGCGCCGGATGACGGCGGTGGCGACGCAAACCCCTCGTGTCAAACCTCGCCACCCTCGCATCGCGGTCGCCTGGCGGCCCGTCCGGCGCGTCATCGGGTCCGACCGTGTATTATCGCTCCCATCGAGCCGCAAAGCTCGAGCGCGCTCTTTGCCGGAGGCCATTAGCTCTTGCGGGAGGCCATTATGAAGGATTCCGACGACCGCGAGGGGGATCTGTTTCGCGAAGCGATGCGCGATGTGCGTCCCCTCACGCCGGTCGCGCATCCGCCGCGCTCGCCCAAGCCGCCGGCCGAAGCGCGTTTCACGCGGGCCGATCGGCGTGACGTGCTGCGCGAAAGCCTGCTGCCGCCCGCGGACGCGGCGACGCTCGCCACCGGCGACGAGCTCAATTTCCGCCGCGACCACGTGCCCGAGGCGGTGCTCCTGAGATTGCGGCGCGGGCAATACACCGTGGATGCCGAGATCGACCTGCACGGGCTGACCGGCGCGCAGGCGAAGGAGGCATTGCGCGAATTCATCGCCGAGGCGACAGCCAGCGGGCTCGGCTGTGTGCGGGTGATCCACGGCAAGGGCCGTCGCTCCGGCCATCGCGGCCCGGTGCTCAAGCACGTGGTCAATCATTGGCTGCAACGTTCCGACAGCGTGCTCGCATTCGGCTCGGCGCGTCCCGTCGACGGCGGCACGGGCGCCGTCTATGTGCTGCTGCAAAGGCGTCACCTGCGCGCCATGCCCCGTTCCGTGCGCTACTGATCGGTATCGACGTCCGGCACCGATTGCGCGAACGCGCCGTCGATCAGCTCGTGCAGCACGGCCGTGGCATAGGCGCCGCGCGTCAGGCGAAAACGCAGACGCAGCACGTCGCCCTCCAGGGACCACGTACAATCGCCCACCCGCGCGCGCAGCGCGCGACGTTCCTGCTGCAGACCGGCGCGCGTCAATCCCTCGGCGAGCAGCGCCTCGCCGGCAGCGACGCGCTCCTCGAGCGCGCGCACCGCGCCGGCGCTGGGCAGCTCTCCCGCGCCCCACAATGGGCCGCTCGGATGCAGGTCGAGCTGGCGGCAACGCTCGCTGAGCGGCGCATCGACGCTGGACACGGCGAACACGCTGCCGCTGCCATCGAGGTTGGCGACATCGCCCGCCTGC
>QGUO01000056.1 GCA_003242495.1 Pseudomonadota bacterium
CTGCGCAAGGCGAACGATCGCCGTCATCTGCCCGACAAGGCCTTTCCGTTCGACTGGACGCCCGGGCCGCTGTCGTGAGCGGCTCGGTCGTTACGGGCAAGCGCATGCAGCGCGCCGGGAACGCACGTAATGACGCGCGTGCCGCGGCAGCGTCTGGCGGCACTGGGCGGCACTGGGCGGATCTCCGGGCGAGTGCTCGATGAGCCAGCGCGCCGCCCGGTCGATTCGAGCCTCGCGCTGAACGTTCGACGACGCGCGGGTGCTCAGCAAGTGACCGGCGATTGCGGGCGGCATTCGATGCCGGCGAAGGTCGGCAACGTATCGCGCAAGAACTCGATCATCGCAGCGGCGTTGCGTGTCGGGGTGCGGCCCGAGTAAACGGCGTAGATACCCCAGGTGATCCCACGGCAGAACTCGGGTAGCACGGCTTGCAGCGTGCCCTCGGCGAGATCGGCCGCGATCACGGCCTTGGGCATGTAGACGAAACCCAGACCGCTGCGCGCGGCGTGCGCCAGCGCCAGGTTGGTGTCGGAGATGGCCCAGGGGGTGATCGGCGCGTTGAGGCGCTCGGTGGCCGTGCGGAACTGCCAGACCACGCCGTGTTGCCTCGTGCCGTGCAGGCCGAGGCAACGATGGCGCGCGAGCTCACTCGGATGCGTCGGCACGCCGTGCTCGCGCAGGTAGCCTGGCGAAGCGGCGACGACCAGAGGCGAACTGGCCAGGCGCTGCGCGGTAAGTGTCGAGTCCACGAGGCGTTGCGCGACGCGGATCACGATGTCGTAACCTCCGGCGACGATATCGACGCAGGTCTCGGAGGTGTAGGCATCGAGCACCAGCCCGGGATAGCGTGGCAGGAACTCGCCATAGAGCTTCGGCAGCAGGTGTGCCCCGAGACAGGTCGGCATGCTGAAGCGCAGTCGGCCCACCGGCGCGTGATTCAGGTGCTCCACGGCGAGTTTGGCTTCGTGAATCATGTCGAAGATGCGCCGGTAGTACTGGAGGAGCGTCTCGCCCGCGGTGGTGAGGCTGATACTGCGCGGACTTCTGTATATGAGCAGGATGCCGAGTTCATCTTCCAGCGCTGCGATGCGCTTGCTGGCCTGCGCACGTGACATATTCAAGTGTCGCGCGGCTTCCTTGAAGCTCATCGTCTCGGCAATGCGCAGGAGCAGCAGGACGTCCGTAATGCCCATCACCGAACCCCCCATTCCCCTCTTCCCTGCCGCCGTGGAAGTTCCTGCGGCGGCCGAATCTGCCTTCGGGTGCTGCGCTTCGCTGTCCCAGGCAGCGCGCAGTCGATCGTCGCCATGCTGGGCGACGCTGCTTCTGGAATCCGTTCCGCACGCCGGCTCGGTCGGGGATCGGCCCCGAGCTGCGCACGACGTGCAGTCGATTCACGCGCGTGCTGTAGGTGATCGACGGAGCCTCCGTGTGAAGGTACTTAGCACAGATCGGATGGGGTGTCGAGAATGCTTGGGGAAGTTTTTGCGGGCGACATTGTGGGGTGCTTCTGCGTTGCAGCATCAATAGTCCGGGCAGGCGGCTGGGGCGTCCGGCGCGGCCGCTCGCAGGCGCGAATCGCCGCCTCGTGGGTGGCTCGCGTCTATGGTGAGCAAAGTGCAATGGAGTCGCTCGTCCGATGATCGGAGACATTGAGCGCGAGGTGGCAGACGTATGCGGTGCGTATCGCGATCTGGCGATCCATCTTGCACGCCTGCCTCCGGGTGAAGAATCGGAGCGCAAGAAGGCGCGCATCCTCGCCATTCTCTCCTGTGCCTTGCTGGATGCGCATGCCGTGCTCGGCAGTCAGACGCTGGAGCTGGCGCCACAGTCTCAGTAGGCATGCATCGAGCCGATGGGGTGCGCGCCGTCCGGCACGGCGGCTCCATCGGCAGCTGAGCTGCGAGCTGCACCGTGCCTCATGGTGGCTGATACAGTTGCTCGAGTTGGCGCTGCTCTTCCTCGCGCAGTGCGTCCATGACTTGTCCCAGCGGAGCGGGTCGGTGCAAGTGGTTGCCTTGCGCCAGTCGAATCCCCAGCGCACGCAGCCGGTGCATGGCGGTCGGCGAGCTCGCGTGAGCGGCAATGCATTCGATCTGCAGTGCCGCGGCACGCGCGGCCAGGGTGCGCACGGTTTGCCGCGTGTCCTCGTCGGCCAGCCCGTCGCTGACGGTGCGACCGTCGAGCTTGATGATGTCGGGCAACGTGTCCTCGAGCTGGGTGAGCGAGGCAGGTGTCGTGCCGAAGTTGTCGAGGGCGACGCAGCAGCCAAGCGCTTTGAGGCATCTCGCCACGGCACGGATGCGTGTCGGGTGGCGCAACAGAGCGCTTTCGGCGATCTCGCACACGATGAGGCCGGGGGCGATTTCGCAGCTCGCGAGACGCTCTTCAAGAAAGCCGACGAATCCGTCTTCACACAGGGACTGCTCGGAAAGATTGAACGCTACGCGGATCCCGCCATTGAACAGCAGTTCCGCGAATGGCTGCAGGAGCACCAGCGTGCGATCGATCATCCATTCATCGACCGCCCGTGCGAGCTGATAGCGCTGCGCGGCGTCGAAGAATTGCGCCGGCTCGACCATCGAGCCGTCCTCGGCGACGAGCCGCACCAGGCATTCGATGCCGCTTGTCTGTCTCAAGTCTGCAAGGGGTACAATGCGCTGCGCGAATATCTGCAGGCTGTCGCTCTCCAGCGCGGTACGCAGTCGCACGACGCTCAGGATATCGTCACGGCGACGTATCGCACCGTCCTCGACGTCGAGGTAAACGTCGCTGCGACTGCGGCCACGTTCTCTGGCAGCCCGGCAGGCGAGCTCGGCCGCGATCAAAGCCCTGGAGAATGCGTCGCCACCGCGCGGTATGCCTGCCACGCCACAGCTCGCCGACAGCATCATCGGTTGAGGGGAACCTACGGCAAGCTTGCCGATCTCGCTCTGCAGGGCTTGCGCACGCTGTAGCGCCTGCACCGGATGACAATCCGGGATGAGCACGGCGAAGCAGCCGCCGGCGATCCGACCTGCGAGCGCTTCTTCCGGCAAGTAGGGTGGGCGCAGCAGGCGCCCGATGTCGGTGACGGCCCGATCGCCGCACGCGAAGCCGAATGCCTCGTTAATGACGTGCAAATCGTCGATGTCGAGATAGATCAGCGAATGCGGCCTGTCGGGTTCGCACACGGCCATCAGCCTGAGGCCCTGGCGCTCCAGTGCCGTGCGCGTGAGCAGACCGGTGAGGGTGTCATAACCGGCTTCGAGGCATGTCTGCATGAGTCGGGCGGCATGTTTCGCCACATAGAGCTCGCGGCGCTCGAAGTCCGCCTGCGAGGCAGGCTTGGTGAAAGCGAGCGCGCCTATCGGTTTGCGGTGCGGACCGTGCACCGGCACGGCCAGCAGCTTGCAAGGGGTGCTTGGCGAGTCCGCAGGCGGCCGGTTTGCGACCAGCGCGGCGCGGCGTCGTTGCACGTAACCCATCACATACGTGTGCGCGTGACGATACGCCTGCGCACTGCCATCGTCCTCGGCGCAGCCGGCGGCATGACGCAGGCGTATGTTCCGCTCCGGAATGGTGAGGGCGCCGAACGAGGCATCCATTCGCCGGGTGGTCGCTTCAAGCAGGCGCTCGAGCGCGGCGATCTTGTCCGGTTCAGCGTCGAGCTCGGTCGTAGCGATGTAGAGCCACTCCAGGTCCCCGGGATGCCCGGCCTGGTCGTCGACCGGGCAGACAACGTCGTAGGTCATGTCGTGTTCGCTGACTCCAGCACTCAGCACAGACCGAGCCGCTTGGCTTCGAGCGCCGCCTCGGCGCGACTCGAGACATTGCGCTTGCGGTAGATGTTCTTTATGTGACTGCACACCGTGCTAGGGCGGATGGCCAGCAGCCGGGCGACTTCGACGATGTGCATGCCCTTGGCGATGAGGCACAACACTTCTCTCTCACGAGCGGAGAGCGCGACCAGTCCGTCGTCGAAGTGCCGCGCCCGATCGGCGCGCCCGACGCCGCCACGCCGCGCCGAGACCGGCGCCGCGGTGGTTGGCCGCGTGGGCAGCGGAGCGGTGACCAGCCGTACCGAACCGTCCGGGAAGGCCCGATCCAACACTGTTGCGAGACGCTGGTGCGCATGCGCGGATCGCGCCACTATCAACACTGTCGACTCCGCGCCACAATCGTTCTGCGCATCGGAACCGCTGTACATCGAGCGCCGCTGTTGCATAGGTCAGCTCCTGCTGTCGGGCCGTGCTGCGGATCGCGCAGAGGGCGCGAGGCAGCGCACGAGGTCACGGACGATTGTGATCCGGCGCAACCCGCAGTGCGGCGGGTTCGTGTTCAATTTGCAGGCAATCCCCTCGAGGGGAGGTGAGGTGGCGGAGTCTTCTGTCTGCGTTTGGCGACAGTGGGTGACGGCGCGATCGAGCGGATCGGTATGTCGATTTTACACTTGTATCGGACGGTCGTGCGTACGCAGGTACGCGCGTTGACGCGGGGCATGCTGGCGCTCGAGCGTCGTCCCGCAGTGCTCGAGGAGCTCGATGCGAGCGTGCGCGCGGCACGCGCCGTGAAGCTCGCAGCCTCCATCGCCGGTCAGCGGGCGAGCATGGAGCTGGCCCATGCCATCGAATCGTGCCTGAACGCCGCTTGCCAGGGCGCCATCAGCCTGCGCTCGGAACAGATCGGCGAGATGCTCAAGGCCGTGGATCTGCTCGAAAGCCTGGCGACGCTCGACGACGGGCGCGAAGGCATGCAGTTCGACGGCGGCAAGCGAGTCCTGCTGGTGGACGACTCGCACGCGATGCGCGAACTCGGGCGCACCGTGCTCAGGCGGCGCGGTTACGACGTGCAGGTGGCGGTCGATGGCGTCGACGGCTGGAACACGATCCGCACCCATCCTTTCGACCTGGTCGTGACCGACTCCGACATGCCGCTGGTGGACGGCATTCGGCTGATCGCCCTGATCCGCAAGGATCCGCGTTTCACCAGGCTGCCCGTGCTGATCGCCTGCGAGGAGGACGCGCGCGACCTGCGTGGCGGCCTCGAGGCCGGAGCCGACTATTACGTCTTCAAACGGGCATTCGAGGAGACCTTGGCGCAAACCGTGGCCAGCCTGATCGGCGCGGCCGAGCAATGAACGGGCTTGCAAAGCGCCGCACACGCCCTACTGGCAGGGACAGCGACGCGGATGAGTCGGCCCGGCCGGGTAATGGCCTGACCCCTCCTGATCGACGGTGCTGTGCGCTCTCACAGGCGCAGCGCCCATGCCGGCACCGTCGACGAATGATTCAAGACAGCCCCATGTCATCACGGTGCCCGCGCGTCGCGATCGATATGCGCGGCGATGGCGCTGCGCAGGCTAGCAAGCTCATCGAGCAGCTTCTCCATCACCTGCGGCGCCCAGATCCACTCCCGCGTGAGCCGGTGTTGCAATCGTGCGGCCAACGCGGCCAGGCGCCTTGCGCCCAGCATGGCCGCGGTGCCCTTCAGGCTGTGCAAGCTCGAGATGCGGGCAGCGTCATCCTGCATGTGCAGTGAATGAATGGTCTGCGCCGCAGTTTCGAGGAATTTGCGATACACGGCGGCGAGGGCGCCTGGGTCGTGCGCCAGACTGTCGCGCAGTTCCTCGAGCGCACGGAGGTCGAGCGGGTGCTCGGGTAATTCGAGCATCAGATCATCAGCCGTTTTACCAATCATGGCATCAGGGAATTTGCGTCAGAAATAACGTCCGCGCATCAGTTCGTGGCGAGTGCGCGTGCCATCGTCGCCGCAGTCGTGTAGTACGCTATATTGTGTACACGTCGTCTCAACGCATCGGACCGCAGTGCCGATATTGCACAGGAGTCGCAGTGCATCCCAAGGCCCTTTCGCCTGGAGCAGGACCCACGCGCACGCGCGTTCTCGTCATCGACGACGACCCGTCGACGCTGCGCCTGTTGCGCTCCATGCTGGAAGGGCAGGGCTACGAATGTCTCACCGCGGCGAGCGGCGCTGAAGGACTGCGGGTGATCAAGTCCACCCCGGGCATCCTGGTGGCGATCAGCGACATCAATATGCCCGGGATGGACGGCATCGTCTTCCAGAAGATCATGTGCTCCCACGTCCCGCCGTCGTGCGCGCCGCGCGTCATCTTCCTCACCGCGCACGCGCGCGTGGAGTTCGCGGTCGCGGCGCTGCGCCAGGGAGCCATCGATTTCCTGATCAAGCCCGTGCGTCCACAGGAGCTGCTGAGCGCCGTGAAAAGCGCCGTCGAGCGCGTGCAACGCGACCGGGTCGCACTGCAGCTGCCGAATCAGGCGGCAACGCTCGCCCAGCAGGCCGAGGCGCTTGCGGCGGCGCTGCGTGGCTGGACGCATTCGCAACCCGAAGAGCCCACGCCAGGCGTCGGCCGCCGCAACGCTCGGACGAGCGCGCGCGGCGTCACGCGCCCTGCGGACCTCGCGTTGCTGGGAATGGATCACTTGCGTCGCTCGCGCCGTGCCTTCGCGCCGCTGGCGGAGTTGGACGATGTCGCCTGGGATCTGCTGCTCGAGCTGCTGCGTGCCGAGATGAGCCTGCAGCGCCTGTCGGTTTCCGCGCTGAGCATCAGCGTGGAGTATGTCTCGCCGACGACGGCGCTGAGGCGCATACAGGAGTTGGTCAAAGCCGGACACATCGTGCGCAATCCCGATCCTCTGGATGCCCGCCGTGATTTCGTGTCGCTCGCCAGCGAAAGCCGTGCGGCGCTCGAGCGCTACCTGGAGCACGTGGCCAAAGAGCTGACGGCCGCCGTGACCGCCGTGCAGTAAGCGACGGCGCGGTGAACGTTCGCGGCGCAGCCTAGCGCATCGCGCAGTCGCCTGTGCCGAGATACATTCACACTGAACATTCCCGACCATTCTGCACCCGTCTCCCGGTGCGCGCCGCCGCTCTGTGGATATGCTCACAGGCGAAAGCCTTCGGTGCGCGTCCGCCCCGAAGGACCTTGTGGCCCGACCGAGGAGCTCGATGAACAACAAGGCGGTTTGGTATGCGATGGCGCTGGCCATCGCGAATCCGGCGCTCGCCGCTGATGTGGGACGCTGGTATGTGGCGCCGCAGGTGGGCGGCATCTGCTCGCGAGGGTGGCAGCCGATCAGGTGAAGTATCCGAAGCTGCGCATCGAAGTGCAGGGACACACGGACAGCACCGGATCCGAGCGCTACAACTTGCAGCTGTCGCAGCGTCGCGCCGAGGCCGTGCGCGAATACCTGATCGCGCAGGGCGTGGCGCCCGGGCAGGTCGAGGCGCGGGGTTATGGCGAGATGCAGCCGATCGCGGACAACTCGACAGCCGAGGGACGTGCGCGCAATCGTCGCGTGGTCATGCGCGTCCTGGAGAACCCGGGCCATGTCGAAGTGGAAGCAGGGCAACCGTAATACAAGCCCGGAACACCCTCCCTGTGGTTAGCCCCGGCTTGCACCCCGGGGCTTTTTTTTTGGATCAGACCGCGTACGTCATGCCGCGCGGTGTCTGGCGGGCTGTGCCACAATCGCACGTGCGGCGCGTTTCGCAGACACTCAGCGGCCTGCGAGGCATGATTGCAACGGCACATCACCGGCCGATGAGGAAGGAAGAACAATGAAGAACAGTCGACGCCGATGCTGGCTGTCCGTGATGGCCGGCTTCTGTCTCTTGCTCGCGCTTGCCTCGTTACGTCCGGACGATGCGCATGTTGCGCAGTTCGGGGCGACACCTGCCGGGCAGTCACAGGTCATGCATGCGAACGCGCAGGCGCCGGTGGAACAGTCCGCGCGCGCAGCGCCATCCGGCATGCGCCACGATTACATCGTCCAGGCGTCGAGCACACACCTGGCGCGCCAGGCAGTGGAGCGGGCTGGAGGTATCGTGACCGGAGAGCTCGGCATCATCCGCGCCGTGGGTGCGGCGCTCGACGACCGGGCACTCGCAGCGCTCTGGGACGAGCCGGTCGCCGGACTGCGCGTCTACGACGATGCGCAGGTGCGCTCGAGCGGCGTGGCGTTGCCCGACACCTATTATCCGGTGCAGTCCGGCGCGAGCCCTCTGCACGAGGGCGGCATGGTGGGAACCGGTGTGACCGTCGCCGTCATCGATACCGGCATTTGGCGGCACAAGGGGCCGCTCGAGCGTGCGTCGGGTGGCACCCCGCGAGTGCTTGCACAATATGACGCCATCCTCGCGCGCGAGGATCCTTCGACCTATGAATCGTCGCCGACCCCGGACTACGGCCGCGACATCGACGATCCGCACGGCCACGGTACGCATGTCGCAGCGGTCATCGCCTCGGGCGCCATCGCGCACACTGGTCGCTATCAGGGTGTCGCCCCCGGGGTGAACCTGGTCGCCGTGCGTGCCTTGGATGAACAGGGGGCAGGGCGTTATTTCGATGTGATTCGTGGCATTCAGTGGGTCGTCGACCATGGTGCCCGCTACGGAATCCGCGTTCTCAATCTTTCATTGAGTGCGCCGCCGCGCTCGCACTATTGGGACGATCCGCTCAATCAGGCGGTCATGGCGGCGTGGGCAGCGGGCATCGTGGTGGTGGCCGCCGCGGGCAATCATGGGCCCGAGCCGATGAGCATCGGCGTGCCTGGCAACGTGCCGTACGTCATCACGGTCGGGGCCGTGACCGACAACTATCGCCCCTTCGAGGCGCACGCGTATCGGCTGGCGAGCTTCTCTGCGGCCGGTCCGACGTACGAAGGCTTCGTCAAGCCGGAGGTCGTGGCCATGGGCGGTCACATTCGCGCCTATGCACCCCTCGACGGCACGCTCGCGCAGCTGTTCCCGCAGTGGGTCGATGCGCGCCATCCGGACATGACCATGTCGGGCACGTCCCAGGCGGCCGCCGTGACCAGCGGGGTGGTGGCGCTCATGCTCGGCGCCGATCCCTCGCTGTCCCCCGATGACGTGAAATGCCGGTTGATGGCGAGCGCGCGTCCGGCGGTCACGCCCGAGGGAACACTTGCCTACACGGTGTTTCAGCAGGGCGCCGGGTTGGTGAACGCGTACGATGCCGTCTACAGTACGGAGAGGGGTTGCGCCAACCGTGGACTGAACGTGGCGCGCGACCTTGCCGGCGTGGAACACTATGGCGGTCGCGCCAACCAGGACCAGCACGGCAATTTTTACATCATGGAAGTGCAGCGACGCGGCGCGCTGTGGACGCTGGGGTCCCTGCTGCGGGGCGTGCCGCTCTTGGGCGACCTCCTGGGCACGCTGGTGTTCGGCGTGGCGTCGCTGCTCGATGGATTGTTGTGGGATGGGAGCCCGCCGTCGAGCACCGGTCACGTCTGGAGCGGCGGCTACACGTGGAGCAACGGCTATACATGGAGCGACGGTTACACCTGGAGCAACGGCTACACGTGGAGCAACGGTTACACCTGGAGCAACACCTACGTCGGCGAGGAGGCGCTCATCGGTCCGGCAAGGCAGGAATAACTGCGCTCGTCGCACCACGGACGCCGCGCCGGAGGACATGGCTCCTGGGGATCGTGTTGACGGCCGCGCACGCCGTCACGCATGCCTTGCCGCCGCAACCCCGGGTGCGGCCCATGTATTTCGAACATGTGACGATGCGCGACGGGCTGTCGCAAAGCTCCGTCATGAGCATCCTGCAGGATAGCGAAGGCTATGTCTGGCTGGGCACCGAAAGCGGCCTGAACCGTTACGACGGCTACAAGATCCGTGAGTATCGCCGCGAGCGCGGCCAGGAGGACGGTCTCGCCAGCGATTACATCTGGAGAATCGCCGAGGATGGGCGTGGCGATCTGTGGCTCGCCACCATGGGCGGCGGATTGGCCCGCTGGGACCGGCGCACCGACCGGTTCGAGCAGTTCCGTCACGATCCTGACGATCCTCACAGCCTGGCGAGCGACGCATTGCGGACGCTGCTCATCGATGCCGCGGGGCGTATTTGGATCGGTACCGAGGCGCACGGTCTCGACGTGTTCGATCCCAAGACCCGGCGTGCGCGGCATTATCGCCATGACGCGGACGACCCGCGCTCGCTGGCGTACGACTCGGTGTTCGCGCTCTACGAGGATCGCGCCGGGCGCATCTGGATCGGCACCGACCGCGGCTTGAACTACTATGAGCCGGACACTGACGATTTCCAGGGCTACGGTCTCGGTGCAGCCGGCTTCGGGTTCGGCGAGCTGCAGGTACGCTCCATCCTCGAGGACCATACCGGTCATTTGTGGATCGGCACGCTCGACAGCGGCGTGCATCGCCTGGATCCGCAGACCGGGCGCGTGGTGTCCTATCGCCATGACCCGCGCGACGAACGTTCATTGAGCGCCGATCGCGTGCTGGCACTGCTCGAGGACGACGCGCACCGACTGTGGGTGGCGACCACCAACGGGCTGAATCTCTTCGATCACGACGCGCAACGCTTCGTGCGTTACGGGCGCGATGCGGATGATCCCCACAGCCTGCGTGACAACGACATCATGTCGCTCTACCAGGACCGTGGCGGGGTGCTCTGGGTCGGTACACGCAGGGGCGGCGCCAGTCACTGGAATCCCAACAGTTGGGCGCTGGGCCACTACACCAGCCCGCTCATCCGCGGGGCGGCAGTGAACACCTTCGCCGACGATGGCGACGGCCACGTATGGGTCGGCACGTCCAACGGGCTCATCGAGATCGATGCACGCACCGGGACCGAGCGGCGCTACGGGCACGATTCGCCGGGACCGCTGCGGCTCCCCGACGATCGGGTCATGGCACTGCTGCACGACAGCCGCGGCGCGCTCTGGATCGGCACCATGACGGGTGGACTGGAGCGCTGGTCGCACCGGCGCGAACGGGTGCGCGCCTATCGCCATACGCCACAGGATCCGGCATCGCTGCCCGCCGACGGCATCATGACGCTGTACGAGGATCGCAATGGCCACGTCTGGGTGGGGACGTTCGGCGGCGGGCTGGCGCGCATCGATCCGGCAGATGGGCGTGTGATGCGTTACCCCTATGGCCGTAGCGACGACAGCGGGCTCAGCAGCCCGCGGGCCAGCGCCATCGCCGAGGACACGCGCGGCAATCTCTGGATCGGCACCATCGGCGGCGGCCTCAATCTCCTCGATCGGCGCACCAACCGCTTCCATCGTTACCGTCGGAACGACCGCGACCCCCTCAGCCTGAGCGACGATACGGTCTATGCAGTGCACGTCGACCGCCATGGCGACGTGTGGATCGGCACCGCAGGCGGCGGTCTGGAGCGCGTCGTCGGCAGCTCGCTCGATCCGGAGGCGGTGCGCTTCGAGAGCGAGTCGCGTCTGTCGGATTTGCCCAGCCAGGTGGTCTACGGCATCGAGTCGGACGTGCATGGGAGGCTGTGGCTCAGTACGAACAAAGGACTGGTGCGCTTCGACCCGCGCGACGGCGCGACACGGTTGTTCGGCGAGGCTCATGGCCTGCAGGATGAGGAATTCAACTTCAACGCCCACTATCGCGGTCGCGACGGCACCTTGTACTTCGGCGGCAATAACGGCTTCAACGCCTTTCAGCCGGAGGAGGTCAACCCGGATGCGCCGCCACCGCGCGTGGCGCTCACCTCGGTGTCGATTCTCAATGAGGCTCTGCCGCTGCACGAGTTGCCCAGGAACGGGAGGGCGCTCGAGCTCGGCTACGGCGAGAAGCTGGTGACGTTCGAGTTCGCCGCACTCGATTTCATCGCGCCGACGCACAACCGGTATCAGTACCGCCTCGAGGGCTTCGATTCCGCCTGGGTCGATGCCGGCGGGTTGCCACGCGCCACCTACACCAACCTCGATGCGGGGCGCTACACGTTCCGGGTGCGCGCGGCAAACGCCGATGGAGTGTGGAGCACCACCGACCTGGCGGTCCCCGTGCACGTGGCGCCGCCGCCGTGGAGCACGCCGGCGGCGCGTTCCGCCTATTCCGTCGCCGCCTTGCTGGTGCTGGTCTGGCTCTGGCAGTTGCTGCGTGCGCGCAGGCGTCTGGCGCTGCGCCGCAGCCGCGAGCTCGAGGAGATGGTGCGGATGCGCACACACGAGCTCGAGGAACGCAACCAGCAACTGCTGGTGCTGAGCCGCGCCAAGAGCGATTTCGTGGCACGCATGAATCACGAGCTGCGCACGCCGATGAACGGTGTGCTGGGTCTGAGCGAGCTGTTGCTCGATACGCGGCTGGAGCCCGTGCAGCGGCGATTCGTGGAAGGCATACGCCGCTCGGCCGATTCCCTGCTGGCGATCGTGGACGACGTGCTGGATTTTTCGAAGATCGAGGCCGGCCGGCTGCAGCTCGTGCTCGCCGACTGCGATCTCGTGGAGCTGGTGGAGCAGACGGCCGAAATGCTGGCCACGCGTGCCTCGGCGAAAGGAATCGAGCTCATCTGCGACTGTCCCGCCGAGCCGCTGTGCCCGGTACGCATCGACGCCGTGCGCTTGCGTCAGGTCC
>QGUO01000482.1 GCA_003242495.1 Pseudomonadota bacterium
GCTCGGCGAGAATGTTGGCCAGCAGGATGTCCACGGGCGCGTCAGGCTCGCGCGCGTCGGCCTCGGCCGCGCGCACGGTGATGCGCTGCGCGACGCCGTTGCGGCGGGCGTTCTCCAGCGTCGCGGTGAGCGCCTGGGGATCGATGTCCACGGCCAGCGCCGAGGCGGCGCCCAGCTGTAACGCCGCGATCGCCAGGATCCCGGAGCCGCAGCCGTAATCGAGGATGCGCCGGCCGGTCAGTGTCGCGCCGTCCAGCCACTCGAGGCACAGGGCGGTGGTCGGGTGGGTGCCGGTGCCGAAGGCAAGCCCGGGGTCCAGCTCGACCATGCAGGCATCGGCCGGCACGTCCGAGGGGCGCTGGCCGCCGGGACAGACCCACAGCCGGCGTCCGAAGCGCATGGGACGAAAATCCTTCAACCACTCGCGCTCCCAGGCGCGGTCGGCCAGTCTCGCCAGCTTCACGGGCGGCAGCGTTGCGCCGAGCTCCGCCTGCAGACGGGCGAGCACGTCCTGCGCATCGGTGTCGGCGGGGAACAGCGCCGTGAGTTGCACGCTGGGCCACAGCGGCGTCGTGCCCGGTGCCGGCTCCAGGACGGGATCGTCACCGGCATCCTGCAGGGTCAGCGACAGCGCGCCGGCCGCCGTGAGCGCATCCTCGAACGGCGCAGGATCGGCGCCGCCGATCTCAAGCGTGAGCTGGAGGAAGTCCTGAGCTTCGCTCATGGGCGCTCCATGACCGTGGCGAAGCGCCAACGGCACGCGGTGCGCGCGCCGGCGCGCAGCGCGCTCATTTGATGCCCAGCCGGCGCTCCAGGTAGTGGATGTCCAGGCCGCCCGCCTTGAAGGCGGCATGGTTGAAGATTTCCTGGTGCAACGGGATGTTGGTCTTGATGCCCTCGATCACCATCTCCGACAGCGCATTCTTCATACGCGCGATGGCCGTGTCACGGTCCTCGCCGTAGGCGATCACCTTGCCGATCATCGAGTCGTAGTAGGGCGGCACGGTGTAGCCGCTGTACAGGTGGGTGTCGACGCGGATCCCGGGGCCGCCGGGCGCATGGAAGAGCTTCACCGGGCCGGGGGAGGGGACGAATCCCTTGGGATCCTCGGCATTGATGCGGCATTCGATGGCATGGCCGCGGATGTCGACGTCGTTCTGGGTCCACGGCAAGCGTTCGCCCGCGGCGATGCGCAGCTGCGCCTTGACGATGTCGATGCCGGTGACCATCTCGGTGACCGGATGCTCGACCTGTACACGCGTGTTCATTTCGATGAAATAGAACTCGCCGTCCTCGTACAGGAACTCGAGCGTGCCGGCACCGCGATAACCCACCTCGCGGCAGGCGGCAATGCAGCGCTCGCCGATGGTCTTGCGCTGTTTGGGCGTGATGCCGGGTGCGGGCGCTTCCTCGATCACCTTCTGGTGGCGGCGCTGCAAGGAGCAGTCGCGCTCGCCGAGGTGAATCACGTTGCCGTAATTGTCGGCGAGGATCTGGATCTCCACGTGGCGCGGCTTCTCCAGGAACTTCTCCATGTAGACATCGCCGTTGCCGAAGGCTGCCATGGCCTCGGCCTGCGTCACATTGATGGCGTTGAGGAGTGTCGCCTCGCTATGCACGACGCGCATGCCGCGCCCGCCGCCGCCGCCCGCCGCCTTGATGATCACCGGGTAGCCGAGGTCGCGCGCCAGGCGGAAGTTCTCCTCCGGCACCGGGCCGAGCGGTCCGTCCGACCCCGGCACGCAGGGCACGCCGGCGGCCTTCATGACCTTGATGGCCGAGACCTTGTCGCCCATCAGGCGAATGGTTTCGGGTTTCGGGCCGATGAAGATGAAACCGCTTTTCTCCACCCGCTCGGCGAAATCGGCGTTCTCGGAAAGAAAGCCGTACCCCGGGTGGATGGCCACCGAGTCCGTGACTTCCGCGGCGCTGATGATGGCCGGCATGTTGAGATAGCTCTCTTTCGAGGACGGCGGACCGATACACACCGACTCGTCGGCGAGCAGCACGTGCTTCTGGTTGAAGTCGGCGGTGGAGTGAACGGCGACCGTCTTGATCCCGAGCTCGCGACAGGCGCGCAGGATCCTGAGCGCGATCTCGCCGCGATTGGCGATGAGGACTTTCTCTAGCATGTTCTTGAACCAGGCAGCTTCAGGAGAAGAATGTTTCCGCGGGGTGCACGCGGCGCACGGGGCAAGTGATCGTTGTCCCCGCCCTCCCTGGCGTCCCCGTGGAGTTTCTCCGTTTCCGAACGATCGGTTACTCGATGATGAAGAGCGGCTGGCCGAATTCCACCGGCTCGCCGTTCTTCGCGAGCACGGCAGTCACGCGTCCGGCCTTGTCGGACTCGATCTGGTTCATCATCTTCATGGCTTCGATGATGCAGAGCGTATCGCCGATGTTCACTTCAGAGCCGATGTCGACGAAAGGCTTGGCGCCGGGTGACGGGCTCGCGTAGAAGGTGCCGACCATCGGCGCGGTGACCGTATGATCGTCCTTGGCAGGCGGAGGCGGTGCGCTGGGCGCTGCGACCGCCGGGGCCGCTGCGCCGGCGGCAGGCGCCGCGGCGGGCGTCGCGGCATAGTGCATCACCGGCGCCGGCGCGGCGGCGGGCGCACCGCTGGGATAGCGGCTGATGCGGACCGACTCCTCGCCTTCGCTGATCTCGATCTCGGCGATGCCCGACTCCTCGAGCAGCTCGATGAGCTTCTTGACCTTTCGGATATCCATGCAATGACCTCTTTATTCTTGTCCCGAAGTCCGCCCCGGTGACCGGGCCGGCGACTTGTCCGGAGGGGTGCCCTGGACCGTCGCCAGATGATGCACGGCCGCGCGCAGCGCCAGCTCGTACCCGATGGCGCCGAGGCCGGTGATCGTGCCGACGGCGATATCGGAAAAATACGAATGGCGGCGAAATGCTTCGCGCGCGTGGACGTTGCTCAGGTGAACCTCGATGAACGGTATCTTGACCGCGAGCAACGCATCGCGCAGCGCAATGCTGGTATG
>QGUO01000707.1 GCA_003242495.1 Pseudomonadota bacterium
TGCTTTCAAAGCGCTCGAGGATTCGCTGATTGAGCGCCCATTGCTCCGGCGTGCATGGTTTCTCCTGCTTGTTATCGAGGTCAATGTTCGTATATGGATCCCAGTCCGTGAGCACAAACCCGACGTATGGCATTCCAGTCCGGACTGCCTCGTCGAAAGTGCCCCAAGTCCTGGGATCGGTTACCGAAGCTACCTGTCCTGTCCGTGGACTAAGCGGTACTTTATTCGGTCCAGCGCACACCCATTGCGGGAGCGCGCGTAGCTCCAATGGAATGTTTTCCTTCATACTGCTAGCTTGCGCCCCGAAAGGTACTCGTAAAGCCGCTGAACTCGATTCACGGACGGTTCCTTGATCTCCTGGCTCCGGAACTTCTTGAGCCAGTAGAACGGAAGATCAGTCTCCTTATAGATGACGTGGAGGGGGATGCCCTTTTCCTTCAGTAGTTCCAAGGTTCGACGATGCAAAGACTCCATACCATCCTTTTTTGTTGCCATGACTCCTCCGTGTGAGGTCCGTCCTATAATATGGGGGCCCCTTTTCGTTTTGCAACCCTTTTATGGCATTCAAATTATTGGGCGCCAAATACGGGGTTGAAATGGGCCAGGGCCCCGGTATAATGGGGACTCGAACGTAAACAAGGAGGAGAAATGAGTGAGGAATTGGATCTCGAACTTTTGAACGCTTGGTGGAATGCGTTCAACGAGGCCGAAGCTGCAAAGGCAGTCATTCGGCGTGAGCAGGAGCTCCGTAAGCAAGTCTTTGAGTATTATTTCAAGGACCCGCGGGAGGGCACCAACTACCTCGAGTTGCCCAACGGCTGGCGGCTCAAGGCCATTTATAAGTTGGATCGGAAGATCGACGAGGCGGCCCTGCCGGCGGTGAAGGAACAACTGAAGGAGCTGGGCGTCAACGTCGACGCCCTCGTGGAATACAAACCGACTCTCAAGACCAAACTGTACCGAGAGCTCACCGCCGAGCAGGCCAGAATTTTTGACCAGGCTCTCACCATCAAACCCAGCAGCCCGATTATTGAACTTGTGCAACCGGAGGAGACGAAGTGAGTACTATCACCATCCCCGAGCAGGAATACCGCGAGCTCTGCCAGAAGTTGGTCGAGGTGGCCGCCGAGCATGACTTGATGCTGAAGATTCTTTGCCATCAGCTCCCCGAGGATGGCTCGTCCATTGAGGTGCCTATCGAAGCCATCGTGAACGACAACACCTCCGTCGGTATCAGGGTCAACTGGGACCGGCGAGCGGTCGAGGTTAAGCGTGTGGACGAGACCAAGGAGCCGAAGTCTCGCGTCGAGATCGCGGACGATCCGGGTCCGCTGTTCGTGCAACAGCTCAGCCTCCCATTCGAGGAAGTCTAATGCTTCGAATTACTACGACTGATCAAATTTCCGTCGCGCATGGCGTCAAGGTTCTGGTTTATGGGCAGTCGGGCGTGGGCAAAACCGTGCTTTGCGCGACCGCACCCAACCCGGTCATCATTTCGGCCGAAGCGGGTCTTCTGTCCCTGCGTAAGGTCTCGATTCCGGTCATCGAGATCACGAACGTGGACGAATTGGTCGAAGCACATCGTTGGTGCAAGGAGTCGGCCGAGGCCCGCCAATACGAGACCATTTGCATCGACTCGATTTCCGAGATCGGCGAGGTAGTTCTGGCGAACGCGAAGAGGCAGGTCAAAGATCCACGTCAGGCCTACGGAGAACTCCTCGAGAAAATGCTCACTACCATCAAGGCGTTCCGAGACCTCCAGGGCAAGCACGTCTACATGTCCGCCAAGATGGAGCCCATGCGAGACGAGCTGACCGGTATCGTCAAGTATGGGCCGAGCATGCCCGGGCAGAAACTCGGGCCGCAACTTCCATATCTCTTCGACGAAGTATTTCGGATGGGCATCAACAAGACACCGCAGGGCGAAGAGTACCGTTTCTTGCAGACTCAACCCGATCTGCAATACGAGGCCAAGGATCGGTCCGGGTCCTTGGACCGTATGGAGCCACCGGACCTGACTCACGTGTTCAACAAAATCCTAGGAGGAGCCAAGTAACCATGGCAATTCTCAATTTCGACGCAAATCAGGTGCCGCCGGAGGAGCAACTCGAAGCCCTTCCCGCAGGTTGGTACAACGTTCAGATTGTGGGGTCGGAGATCAAGCCGACCGCCAAAGGAGGCGCTTACCTGCAGCTCGATCTGCAGGTTCTGGATGGGCCATACGCGGGTCGACGGATTTTCGACCGGCTCAACATCCAGAACGAAAATCCCACCGCTGTGGAAATCGCATACCGCCGACTCTCGGCCTACTGCCACGCGGTCGGTGTTCTCAAGGTCGAGGATTCTCAGCAGCTGCACGGAATTCCGTTGAAGGTTCGGGTTACCGTTCGCACCGATCCCTCCGGGCAGTACGCGCCCTCGAACGAGGTGCGGGCGGTCAAGAATATCAACGAGAACGTTGGTGATCCCTCGACGCCGCAGGCGCCCGCTCAGACTCCGCCTTGGCAGGTTCCCGCGCAGAATCAGCCGGCTCCGCAGCAGGCTCCCGCGGGTCCGGCCGCTCAGGTCCAGGGCAATACCCCTCCCTGGCTGCAGCAGGCGAATCCTCCCGCGGCTTCTCAGGATCAAGGTAAGCCCACCAAGGCCCCGCCTTGGGCCCAGGGCTGAAACGCCATAGGAGGGCCCGCGTTGTAGCGGGCCCTCTTTTTCTCACTATAAACCTGTCAAAAGGAGGTGAAAATGTTATTCGAGACCATAAGCGGCCGTAAGTTGGATCTGCGCGACATCCAACCCAAAGACATCGATATCTTCGATATCGCCCATTCTCTGAGTCGCCAATGCCGCTTTTCGGGTCACTGTGTCGAGTTTTACTCGGTGGCCCAGCATAGCTTGCGCGTCGCCGCACTCTTGCCAACGGAGCTCAAGATGGTCGGGTTGCTCCACGATGCGGCGGAGGCCTATCTCGGAGATATCACTCGGCCGGTCAAAGAGCTGTTTCCCGGGATC
>QGUO01000057.1 GCA_003242495.1 Pseudomonadota bacterium
CTCGAAAAGCCGGCCCTGGCTGGCCGGCAGGCGCAGATCCGTGCGGTCGCCCCCGGAGAAGCCCGGATAATCGACGTCCATCTCCTCGCCCTCGATATCGCCGGTGAGACCACCGACGAAGATCACGACGTCGGCCTGCTGCGCCGCTTCGAGTGCCGCTTCGAACGGCGGCTTGGCGCCGGGCAAGCGCCACGCGAGACGCACCTCGGCATCGCGTTCGTTCTCGAAGTACTCGAGGCGCAGGTCATGCGCGCGCCGGGCCTCGAGGTCCACGGCGACGCTCTCGCTGCGCATGCGTTCGGTCGATTCCCAACGCTCGGCGACGAGCCTGCCGTCGATCCACAGCCTGAAACCATCGTTGGCGCCGACGTTCAGCTGGTAGCGTCCGCTCACCGGCGGGACGAGCTGTCCGGTCCAGCGCACGCTGAAGCCGTCGCCATCGAGACCGCGTGCGGCATCGAACTCGCCGCGCGCGACCAGATCGTCGGTCGGCGCGCCGCGATCCCAGCGAAAAGCGATCCGGGGATCGATGCGCGTCAACACCGGCTCGCCGGAGAGCTCGCGGTTGGGGAAGTACTCGCCCTTGAGTCCCTGCCCTTCGGCGCCCGCACCCGGTCGCAGATAGACGGAGTCGATGACCAGGTCGGCGCGGGGCTCCAGGCGGCCATCGACGAGATCGGCGCCGCGCTCGTAAAGCACCCGGGTGTTCGGGCCGACGGCCGCGCGAATCCCTTGCAGGACGGTGACCGGCTCCGCCGGCGTGCCATAGTAATTGCCGAGCAGCGACATCACGTCGTCCGCGGTCGGACCGATCACCGCCAGCGTACCGATGTCCCGCGACAAGGGCAGAATGCCGTCGTTCTTGAGCAGCACCATCGACGCCTGCGCCGCCCGGCGTGCCAGTCGATCGTGCGCCGGCGCCTGGTTCACGGTATACGGAATCTGCGCCCAGGGCACCTGCTCGGGCGGATCGAACATGCCCAGCTCGATGCGCGTGCGCATCAGCCGGCGCAGTGACGCGTCGATCTCTTCCTCGGTCACGAGGCCCTGTTCCAGTGCCTCGGGCAGCGCCGCATAGGTTCGCCCGCAGTTCAGGTCCATGCCGGTACGAATACCGAGCGCGGCCGCCTCGGCCGCCGTTGCGACGATCTGGTGATGCTTGTAGATGTCCTCGATGGAATCGCAGTCGGAGACCAGATAACCCTCGAAGCCCCACTGGTCGCGCAAGATGTCCTGGAGCAACAGACGACTGGCGGATGCCGACTCGCCGTACACGCGATTGTAGGCACCCATGACCGCGGCCACGCCGCCCTCCTTTACCAGCGCCTCGAAAGCCGGCAGGTAGGTTTCCCACAGGTCGCGCGCGCTCGGATGCACGTCGAAGTGATGACGGTCGACCTCCGGGCCGCTGTGCACCGCGAAGTGCTTGGCGGTGGCGTCGACCTTGCGGTACTTCGGATGGTCGCCTTGCAGGCCCTTGACGAAGGCGACCCCCATGGCCGCGGTGAGCCAGGGATCCTCGCCGTAGGTCTCCTGCCCACGTCCCCAGCGCGGATCCCGGAAAATATTGATGTTGGGCGACCAGAACGTGAGCCCCTGGTAACGCTTGCGCAATCCACGCGAGGCGAATTCGTGATGCTTGGCCCGCGCTTCGTCACTGATGACGCTCGCGACCTCCTCGATGAGCGCGGCATCGAAGGTCGCCGCAAGGCCGATCGCCTGAGGAAAGGACGTGGCGGCGCCGGCGCGCGCCACGCCATGCAGCGCCTCGTTCCACCATTCGTAGGCCGGCACTCCGAGCCGCTCGATGGCAGGCGTGTCGTTCTGGAGCTGGCTCACCTTCTCCTCGAGCGTCATGCGCGCGACCAGGTCCGCGGCGCGTTCTTCGGCGCTCAAGCTCGTATCGAGATAAGCGGGACGCTCGTCCGCCGAGGGCGCGCAGCCGGTGAGCGCCGCGGCCAGCGCCAGCACGCCCAGTCTCAGCGTGATCGAGCCCGGCGTCTTCATGGATGGCATCATCGTTGAGCGGTGCATCTTGATGTCTCCCTTGCCTGTTTCCTGCGGGGCGCAGCGTCCAGGCGCCGCACCGACCGAGCCTTGGGTCGCGTGCGCGCCGTACATCGACCCGTCGCCGCACCCGCCGCGCGCCTCGGGCCGCCGGCACGCCCGCCTCCGCGGCTCGCGTAAAAGCCGGCCGGGAGGGGGTTGCCGAGCTTGGGGGGGTTGCAGCCGCTCGAACCCCACTTCCGGCCGGAATGCGCGAACCCGGTGCGCGGCTGCCGGCGCCGTATGCATGCGCGCGCCGCTCACCAGTCCCACATCGTGCCGTCTGCGAGCCGGGCGACCGGCAGCTGCTTCGGTCGATACGGGAATTTCCTGGCCAGCGCCTCGTCGATATCGACGCCGTGCCCCGGACGCTCGCCACAGTGCAGACGTCCCTCGCGAAATACGTAGTCGTGCGGGAATACTGCGTCGGTCTCTTCGGTGTGGAACATGTACTCCTGGATGCCGAAGTTCGGCACCCAGGTGTCGAAGTGCAGCGCCGCCCCCATGCACACCGGCGAAAGATCGGTAGCGCCATGAAAACCGGTGCGCACCTGGTGCAGCGCTGCGAAATCGGCGAGCCGTCGCACGTGGGTGATGCCGCCG
The DNA here is from genome assembly GCA_003242495.1 of Pseudomonadota bacterium. Taxonomy (GTDB): domain Bacteria; phylum Pseudomonadota; class Gammaproteobacteria; order Steroidobacterales; family Steroidobacteraceae; genus Steroidobacter. The sequence goes on from QGUO01000057.1 coordinate 2,650, forward strand.
GCATGGACGATGGTCGCGCGGATGAAATCGATGAGTTGCGCCTCGATGAGATGCTTGGCGTCCCAGATCGAGTTGAACACTTCGCCCACCGCGAGCGGCGTGACCGAATGGCGCCGGATCAGCTCGAAGGCGCGTTGATTCTCTGCCGGCGTCGCGTCCTCCAGCCAAAACAGCCGGTACGGCTCCAGGTCCCGGGCGAGACGCGCCGCCTCGATGGGTGTCAGTCGATGATGCACATCGTGCAACAACTCGATGTCCGGGCCATGATCGGCACGCAGTCGCTCGAACAGTTGCGGCACGACATTCAAGTACGCCGGCGTGGACCAGACGGTCTCCACCGGCAGCTCGCTCTCGGCCGGCTCATAGGCCTTGCCGCGGGCGACGCCATAGGGTTTGTGGACCCCGGGCACGCCGCATTGGGCGCGGACCGCACGAAAGCCCTTCTCGATGTACCGGCCGACCTGTTCGCTCGCTTCCTCGATGTCACGGCCGTTCGCGTGTCCATAGACCAGGACACCTTCGCGCGAGCGCCCGCCGAGGAGTTGATAGAGCGGCATCCCGGCAAGCTTGGCCACGATGTCCCAGAGCGCCACGTCCACCGCGGCAATGGCGGTCATCGTGACCGGCCCGCGGCGCCAGTAGGCACCGCGATAGAGGAATTGCCAGGTATCCTCGATGCGGCCGGCATCGCGACCGATCAGGTTGGGCACCACGTGATCGGCCAGGTACGACGCCACGGCGAGCTCCCGCCCGTTGAGCGTCGCATCACCGAGGCCGTATACGCCTGAACGCGTCTCGATCTTGAGCGTCACGAAATTGCGGCCGGGACAGGTCACGATCACCCGCGCCGCGACGATCTCCCGATCGCGGACCGAGCCTGCGCAGCCTTCGTCCGGTGCGGATGCGTTCACATCATGGCTCCTCTATGGGGATCTCGAAGGGACCGGCCGGCAAACCCGCTCCGTCGTAGAGCGTGCATACCGGGCCGTCGGCCCAGCAGTAGCGCACGCGAGCGGGCTCGAAGTCCTCGGGAACCTGCAGCAGGATGCGCTGCGGCTCGAGCATGCCCTGGGCGTAGCGGCAGGAGTCCGGCTGCGCGGTGCACAGTTCGAAGCCGATGGGCGCCTCGGCGCCGTAGGCAATCAGCTCGCCGCTGACGTCGGCGAACGACACCACGACGAAGCGGCCGTCGCGCCGCGCGCCGCGCGGCACCGGGCCAGACGGGGCAAGCGCCTCGCCGTAAACGACATGGCGGGCGGCGCGCGCGAGCCGTCGGCCGACTTCCTGCTTGTTGGGAGGATGGATGTCGTAACGATCACCGATGTCGATGGTCACGGCCAGCCCGACGCGCGGGTCCGACAGAGCGACGCGCCGCTGCGCCTCGCGCAGCTCGGCCCAACCACTCTCCACCGGTCGAGTCGGGGGCATGCCGTAGTTAGCCAGCTGCACGATGAGGACCGGCAGCTCCGCGCCGTGCACACTGCGCCAGTCGGCCACCAGCGCCTTCAGCAGCCGCTCGTAACGCCTCGCCTCGCCCGTGTTCGATTCGCCCTGGTACCACACCACGCCACGGATGCCGTAGGCGCCGAGCGGTGCGAGCATGCCGTTGCCGATGGTCGATAACCCGCCGGTGGCCTCCCAGGGCGCGCGGGGCGGCGATCCCATGTCCGCTGGCACGATGCGATAGCGCCACTCGCCATCCAGCGGTATCGAAACCCCGTCCTCCAAATGCAACGCACGCGCATCGGCCGGCCCGTACAGGCCGCCGCTGCCATAGGTATCCAGCACGGCGACCACGATGGCGTTTCTCCCGGCGCGCAAGGTGCCGCGCGGCAGCGCGTACCTGCGCGGCGTGGCATGTCCCGAGGTGGTGCCTGCGGCCCGGCCGTTCACCCAGGTCTGATCGATTTCGTCCACGGGCCCGAGCGACAACTCGGCCGCCTGCCGGGCCTGTCCCTCGGTGAGCGACACTTCCGTGCGGTACCACACCAGTCCGTTGAACGCCGCGAGATCCGGGTCGCCCCATTCCTCCCAGGGTCCGAGCCCTGCCGGCGCCCGGCGCCATTCGCCGGCGAGGCCGCCTTGCATGCTCCAGGGCTCGTCGCCGCGGCTCACGCCCGGCCGGCTGCGCCACCATGCCTGCCATGTCGCGCCCCAGCGCTCGATGGCGGCGCCCGGATCCGCAACGTGCCGTTCGAGCAAGCCGAGCAGTTCCTCGAATCCGCCCACTGCCCGCAGCGCCTCGCGACTCATCCAGGATTCGATTCTGGATCCGCCCCAGGAGGCATTGATGAGGCCCATGGGCACCGGTACGTGCTTTTGCAGCTCACGCGCGAAGTAGAAGCACGCGGCGGAGAAATCCGCGACCGACTCCGGCGTCGCGGGATGCCACCGTACCGGCGTCGCGAAACGCTCGAGCCGCGTCGCGCTGCTCGACTGCCCCACCTTGAGCAGGCGGATGGCATCGTTGGCGGAGTTGGCGATCTCCGCGCGCGCATCCAGCGCTCGATGCAGTGGCAACTCCATGTTGGATTGCCCCGCGCACAGCCACACATCGCCGATCAGGACATCCTCGACGACCCGACGCCCACCGTCGTCGGTGCGCACGTCGAGCGTGTGGGGGCCGCCGGCCGGCTGCGCCGGCAGCACTGCCCGCCACGCACCATCGGCCGCCGCCCGCACCGTGGCACTCACTTCCCCGAGCGACACGGTGACGCGGACGCCCGGTGTGGCCCAGCCCCAGACAGGCACGGGCCGCTCGCGCTGCAGGACGGCGTGCGACCGGAACAGGTCGTGGAGCGCCAGCGCCTGGTCGCCATCTGCCAGGACCGCGCCGGGCAGCACCGCGAGCACGCAGGCGGCGAGCACCGCTGCGCCCCCGGCATGGAGGTCGCGCCCGTCAGATGCCCGGCGCATAAGGAAACTCCAGGGATCGGTAATGCTCGAGCGAATGCCTGGGCGGCTCATAGTCTGGCGGGAATGGTCGGCGCGAAAACGTCTGGAAGTACGCCAGACACGCATCGCGCCACCACCTGGCCTCCTTCTCCTGGATCGCCAGGAAGGCTGACACCTGCGCGTGTCGCTCGGCGTCCACGAATTCACCGAGCCCTTGCCAGGTGAGGCGCATGTTCTTCACCGTCTCTACGCCGCGCGTGTAGCGATGCACCAGCTCGTCCCAAAGCGTTCGACCGGAGCGCGTGCGATAGTCCCATGACACATGGTGGAACCACAGCAGGAACTTTTCCGGTACTTGCTTGCGATCACCGAACTGCGCGGCGATCTCCGGCGCGTACTGCGCCACGGCGTTGCTGCCCGAGGCAGTGCGGTCGAAGCCGATGCCCTGCTCCGTGGCGCGGTGATAGTAGACGGAGGTCCAATCGGCACGCGGGCCGCCATCCACCCAAGGCCCGGGGCCGTAGTGATGACTGCGCCCCATGAGGTGGTGCAGCCCCAGCGGCGTCATGTAGTCCACCACCGCTTCGCGTGAGCGCATCATCATGTCGCGTGCCGGCGCGACGAAGCGCGCGTCGTTCGAGAACGTCATGCGCAGCCACTCCGAAGCGATTTCGGCGGAGGACAGATGCGGGTTCCAGGCCAGGCGGCCGAAGGCATACCAATTGGCCTGGTCGAAATGCGAGCCGCTCCAGTTGCGGTCGGTGCCTATATTGGCGACGCCCGCCATGCCGGTGCGTGCATAGCCATGCAGCGAGCCGTCGATGACCCTGGCCACGGTGGAGCCCTTGCCGGCCACGCGGGTGTCGGCGCGCAGCGTCTCCTCGTACAGCGGCGCCAGGTAGACAAGATGCGTGGCGAAGCCCAGGTACTCCTTGGTGATCTGGAACTCCATCATCAGCGGCGTCCGGGGCATGGCACCGAACAGCGGATGGAACGGCTCGCGCGGTTGAAAATCGATGGGCCCGTTCTTCACCTGCAGCATTACGTTCGGCAGGAACTCGCCGTCGAGGGGCACGAACTCGCTGTAGGCCTGCTTGGCACGGTCGTCGGGCTCCTCGTGGGAGTACACGAACGCACGCCAGATCACCAGCCCGCCGTGCGCCGCGAGCGCCTCGGCGAGCATGTTTGCCCCCTCGGCATGCGAGCGGCCGTAGTCCTGCGGTCCGGGCTGGCCTTCGGAGTTCGCCTTCACCAGGAAGCCGCCGAAGTCGGGAATGTGGGCGTAGATCTCCGCGACCTTTGCCTGCCACCAGCGACGCACTCGCGGGTCGAGCGGGTCGGCCGTGGCCAGCCCGCCGATTTCCATGGGCGCACTGAACCGCGCCGTGAGGAAGACGCGGATACCGTAAGGCCGGAACACATTGGCGAGCGCCGCCGCCTTCTTCAGATACATCGGCGTGAGGCTGACGGCATTGGCGTTCACGTTGGTGAGCACGGTGCCATTGATGCCGATCGAGGCGTTCGCCCGCGCATAGTCGACATAGCGCGGGTCGAGGTAATCGGGAAGCTTGTGCCAGTCCCAGATCGACGCGCCGGCATAGCCGCGCTCGACGGTGCGGTCGAGATTGTCCCAGTGATTGAGCATGCGGTGCTGCACGGCCGGGGCGTCGGCGATCGCGAGGGCCTCGAGTGGCGCGCGCGTCTGCACCAGACGCAGGAAGTGGAACACGCCGTACAGCACGCCGCTATCTTCGTTGGCGGCGATGGCGATGGCCGGGTGGTCGTCGATGCGCACGCTGCGCAGCACATAGCCTTCCGAACCGAGCGCATCGAGGTCGAGTCCAAGCCGGGCGATGAGCGGCGAGGACGCCGGCGTGCCCAGCACCAGGGCGCCGGGTCCGCTCACGGCAGCGACCTTCGGCAGCCGGCGATCGAGCAGACCTTCGAGTCCGCGGACCAGCTCGTCGCCCGCGACGGCCAGCGTGGCGCTGTCGTCCGGGACCACGATGTGTGTCGCGTGCGGCCGGTAGCGCGCGAGCCAGGCCGGTTCCACCGGACGGTACCGCAGCCACAGCTCGTAGCCGTCTTCCGCGCGGGCAGTCCCGTGGATGTTCAGCGTTGCGAGCAGCGCCAGCGCAGCGCACACTGTGCGCACGACGGCGCCGTGCATGGGACGTCGTGCCGCCGACCTGTTCGCCATCCACTCTCCCCCGCTATGGCTGCGTGACCGGCGCCGAGGCGCTGCGGCCCGTCGTTGTGTGATGATAACGGTACCATAGTTGCCCGCCGCGTACAGCACCGTGACAGGCGCGTCAGCCCCTCGGGTGTGCGCGCAAGGCGGTGCGCCATGACCAAGCCGGCCGTTGAGCGGGGTTGGCACCGCGGGCCGCAGGCGCCAGCTGTTAGAATCATCAGGATCTTTGTCTCATCGAGGTCGACGAGAACACGTGGAAAAACCAGTCCGGCGCAAGGGCGACGCGGTGACGATTCACGAGGTGGCCAGGCGTGCCGGCGTCTCGCCCATGACGGTCTCGCGCGTCATCAATGGCAACAGCAATGTGCGCGATACCACGCGGGAGACCGTGATGCGTGCAGTGCGCGAGCTGAACTACACGCCCAATCCGGCCGCCCGCTCGCTCGCCGCTGCCCAGGGCACGCGCATCGCGCTCATTTACACCAACCCCAGCGGCGCCTACCTGAGCGAGCTGCTGGTCGGTGCGCTCGCCGGGGTGAGCCGCACGGCGGCACAGCTGGTGCTCGACACCTGGGACAACGTCAGCCCCGCCGCCGAGCGCGCGGCCGCGCGCAAGCTCGCCAAGAGCGTGGCCGGCGTGATCCTGCCGCCTCCCCTCTGCGAATCGAAAGCCATTCTGTCCGAGCTGGTGGCCGCCAAGGTGCCGGTGGTCGCGATCGCCTCCGGGCGCTTCCAGGCCAACATCTCCTGCGTGCGCATCGACGACTTCCGTGCCAGCCGTGAAATGACCGAGCATCTGCTCGGCTTCGGCCACACCCGCATCGGCTACATCAAGGGCAACCCCAACCAGACCGCCAGCGCCCTGCGGTACGAGGGCTTCCAGGCGGCGCTTGCCGAGGCCGGCCTGGCCGTGGATACAAGTCTGGTGCAGCAGGGTTATTTCACCTATCGCTCCGGTCTCGAAGCGGCGGAGAAGCTCCTCAACCGCAAGCGGCCGCCCACGGCGATCTTCGCGAGCAACGACGACATGGCGGCCGCCGCCATCTCCGTGGCGCACCGCCGCGGACTCGAGGTGCCGCGCGACCTGTCGGTGGTGGGCTTCGACGACACCCCGATCGCCACGACCGTGTGGCCCGAGCTCACCACCGTGCGCCAGCCCATCGCATCGATGGCCGAATCCTCCATCGAGCTGCTCCTGCGCAGCATTCGCCAGCGACCCGGCGAGACCCGGATCGTGGTCGATCACGTCGTGGCACACGAGCTGGTCAAGCGCGACTCGGTGGCGCCGCCACGCAAGAGTTGAGCGAGCGACGCACGCACCTCGCGCGCTGACGGTTTGCAATGCGCGCCCCACGCACCCGCATTATGCGGCTTGCACTTTGATAGCGCTATCATTACGCTCTGCGGGGTTGCCGGCCCGAGATCACCTGGGCAGACCGGGCCGAACGGCAGGGGGAAGCGGTGTGACAACCATGCAAAATCAACGATCCGACGGCGGGCACAACCTGGCGCTCATCCATGGTTTGACCCTGGTGGCCGCCCTCGGGGGGCTCCTGTTCGGCTACGACACCGCGGTCATCTCAGGGGCCGTGGGCGCCATCGACGCCAACTACATCGACCCGCGGGGACTGCCGGAAACCACGGCCGCCAGTCTCTCGGGCTGGACCATCTCCAGCGCCCTGCTCGGCTGCGTGATCGGCGCCGTCCTTGCGGGACCGTTGTCGCAGCGCCTGGGGCGCCGCGGCGGACTGCTCGTGGCCGCCACCCTGTTCCTGCTCTCCGCCATCGGCTCGGCCTACCCGGAAATCGGCCTGGCGCCAGTGGGCGAGATGGGCCCGGCGGCGCTCACGCCGTTCATCATCTATCGCATCCTGGGCGGCATCGGGGTGGGCGTGGCCTCCATGCTCTCGCCCTTGTACATCGCGGAAATCTCCCCGCCCGCGCGCCGCGGCCAGATGGTCACCTACAACCAGATCGCCATCGTGCTCGGCATGACACTGGTCTACTTCGTCAACTGGGCCATTGCCGTCCAGGGCGACGACGCCTGGGTGATCGAGACCGGCTGGCGCTACATGCTGCTTTCCGAGGCCGTGCCGGCCGCGCTGTTCCTGCTGCTGCTGGCCGGCGCCCCCGAGACGCCGCGCTGGCTGGTGATGAAGGGCCGCACGCGCGAGGCGCAGGCCGTGCTGAGCCGGCTGGGCAGCGCAAGCGAGGCGCAGGAGATCCTGCAGCAGATCGAAGCATCGCTCGTCGTGCGTAGCGGCCGCCTGTTCGCCTTCGGCGGCATGGTGGTGTTCGTCGGCATCATGCTGTCGATCTTCCAGCAACTGGTCGGCATCAACGCGGTGCTCTACTACGCGCCGCTCATGTTCAGCAACATGGGCGCCTCGACCAACGCCGCGCTGCTGCAGACCATCGTCGTCGGCCTGGCCAATGTGGTGTTCACGGTCGTTGCGCTGCTCACGGTCGATCGCTGGGGCCGCAAGCCGCTGTTGGTGACCGGCGCGCTGATCATGGCGGTCGCGATGCTGGCGCTCGGCACCCTGTTCGCCAGTGGCCACGTGGGCATGGGAGCACTCGTCGCCGTCGTGGTGTACATCGCCGGCTTCGCGCTCGCCTGGGGGCCGGTGGTCTGGGTACTGCTCTCGGAGATCTTCCCCAACGTCATCAAGAGCAAGGCCATGGCGCTCGCGGTGGCCATGCAATGGATCGCCAACCTGTTCGTATCCTGGTCGTTCAAGGTCCTCGACGGCAACTCCACGCTGAACGCCTTGTTCAACCACGGCTTCGCCTATTGGATCTACGGCCTGATGAGCATTCTCGCGGCGCTGTTCGTGCTGCGCTTCGTCCCCGAAACCAAGGGACGGACGCTGGAATCGATCCATGAGCTGTGGGGCAGCCGGCCGCCGAGCGCACCCGCACCGGCCGAGACCAAGCCGGCGACCGTGCTATGAGCGGCAAGCACCTGTCCAACCAGACCGCCCTCGGCTTGACCGAGTGCCTGCCGGCCGACTGGCGCCATGCCCTGCTGCTCGGCCGTATCGAGACCCTGGACGGGCCGACGCCCGTGCTGGTCGTCGACGGTCGCGTGCGCGATATCTCGCACGCGGCGCCCACGGTGTCCCAGTTCCTGAACGCCTGGAACGGTGGCATTCCCCGTGGCAAAGATCTCGGGCCGCTCGACGAGCTGCCCCTCACGCCTGCCTTCGTCCCGGCATTCGCGCAGACGGGCACTGCGAACGCGCCGTCGGGCGGATCCATGCGCCTGCTCTCGCCGTTCGATCTGCACTGCATCAAGGCGAGCGGCGTGACCTTCGCCGTCTCCGCCATCGAACGCGTCATCGAGGAGCGTGCGCGTGGCGACGCGGCTCGCGCCGAGGCATTGCGCGCCAGCCTGCGTGAGCGTATCGGCGCCGACATCCGCGCCGTCAAACCCGGCTCGGAGCGCGCCGAGCGCCTGAAGGAAGTGCTGATCGCCGAAGGCCTGTGGTCGCAATATCTCGAAGTGGCGATCGGCAAGGACGCGGAGATCTTCACCAAGGCGCCGCCGCTCTCCTCGGTAGGCTGGGGCGATTGGATCGGCGTGCGCGCCGACTCGGCATGGAACAACCCGGAGCCCGAAGTCGTGCTCGCCTGCGATCGCGCCGGGCGCATTCTGGGCGCAACGCTCGGCAACGACGTCAACCTGCGCGACATCGAGGGCCGCAGCGCACTGCTCCTCGGCAAGGCGAAGGACAACAACGCCTCGTGCGCCATCGGACCGTTCATCCGGCTGTTCGACAGCGCCTTCTCGCTCGACCATGTGCGCCAGGCGCTGGTGCGCCTGCAGATCGTCGGCGAGGACGGCTTCCGTCTCGAGGGTGAAAGCTCCATGACCCAGATCAGCCGCGACCCCGAGGAGCTGGTTGCCCAGACCATCGGTCCCAACCATAACTATCCCGACGGGTTCGCGCTGTTTCTCGGCACGATGTTCGCGCCCATCACCGACCGCGACGCGCCGGGATTGGGCTTCACACACCACGAAGGCGATCTGGTGCGGGTCTCGAGCGATCTGCTCGGCACGCTCGAAAACAAGGTCACGACCTGCGAACGGGCGCCGCCCTGGACCTGCGGCATCGCATACCTCATGCAAAACCTTGCGGCGCGCGGCTTGCTCGCCTCGCATTCGAACATCCTGTAGCACCAGACGATGAACCGCGACGAACTGACCTGCGATCCAGAGCGCCACGCTTTCGGAGGTCGCAGCATCGGCTCGTTCGCCCAATCAAACAGACAAGCATGTCCAGACCCGGGTCGTTGAGACTATGACATACGCAGTGTATCCCTCCCTGGCCGATAAGACCGTTGTCGTCACCGGCGGCGGTTCCGGCATCGGCGCCGAGATCGTCGCCGGATTCGTGCGACAGAAGTCGCGTGTATTCTTCCTGGACATCGCCGAGCAGGCGTCGCGATCCCTGGTCGACCGCCTCGACGGTGCGGCCGAGTACCTGCACTGCGATCTGACGGACCTCGATGCCCTCCACGCAACGCTGGCGCGTATCGAGTCGCAGGCAGGACCGGTGCATGCGCTGGTCAACAATGCGGCCAATGACGATCGCCACGCGCTCGAGGACATCACGCCGGCCTACTGGGAAGAGCGTCTGG
>QGUO01000483.1 GCA_003242495.1 Pseudomonadota bacterium
AAGCCGTCGGGCGCGCACGATTCCGCGCAAATCGCCCTTGACCAGGGTCACGTGCGCACTCTGCATGGCCACGTCCGTGCCCGTCCCCATCGCAATGCCCACATCGGCGCGCGCCAGCGCCGGCGCGTCGTTCACGCCGTCCCCGGCCATCGCCACCACGGCCCGCTGCGCCTGCAGCTCACGAATCTTTTCCGCCTTGTGATCGGGCAGCACCTCGGCAATCACCTCCTCGATGCCGAGCTCCTCGGCGACCGCACGGGCGGTGACGGCATTGTCTCCGGTGAGCACGACGATGCGCAGTCCTTCGGCACGAAGCGCACGAATCGCTTCGGGTGTGCTGCGCTTGATTCGGTCGGCGACCGCCAGCAGCCCGGCCGCCCGGCCCTCGATCGCCAGGTACACGACCGTCCTCCCTCGGGCGCGTAGCGCATCGGCCTGCGACGCAATTCCCTCCACGTCCACTTCCAACTCGTCCATCAACGTGCGATTCCCGAGCGCCGCACGCCGACCGTCCACCCGGCCGGTGACGCCTTTTCCGGTGATCGAGTCGAAATCCGACACCGGCAACGAACGCACTCCGCGTGCCTCGGCCCCTTGCACGATGGCCATCGCGAGCGGATGTTCACTGCCTCGCTCGAGACTTGCCGCCACCGCGAGTAACTCCTGTTCCTCGATGGGCGCAAGCGCCTCGATATCGACCAGCGCGGGCTTTCCCTCGGTGAGCGTGCCGGTCTTGTCCACCACCAGGGTGTCGACCTGGCGCATGACCTCTATGGCCTCGGCATTGCGGAACAGCACGCCGACCCCGGCGCCCTTGCCCATGGCCACCATGATCGAGATGGGCGTCGCCAAACCGAGCGCACAGGGACATGCGATGATCAGCACCGCCACGGCGTTGACGAGGGCATGCGCCAGACGCGGTTCCGGACCGACCAGCGCCCATACTGCAAACGCGACGACGGCCACTGCGATCACCGCGGGCACGAAGTAGCCCGAAACCGTGTCGGCAAGCCGTTGAATCGGAGCGCGGCTGCGCTGCGCCTCGGCCACCATGCTGACGATGCGTGCGAGTAAGGTTTCCGCGCCGACCTTTTCGGCCCGCATGATCAGTGAGCCGGTTCCGTTGATGGTGGCGCCGATCAACGGATCACCAGTTTGCTTGGCGACCGGGATGGACTCGCCCGTGACCATGGACTCATCCACATGGCTTCGACCTTCGAGCACGGTGCCATCCACGGGGATTTTCTCACCCGGACGAACTCGCAACCGATCGCCCACCTGTACCTGCTGCAAGAGTACGTCTTCCTCGCGCCCGTCCTCGGTGATCCGGCGCGCCGACGTGGCGGCCATGCCCAGCAGGCTGCGAATCGCGAGGTTGGTCTGACCGCGCGCACGCAGTTCCAGCACCTGACCGAGCAATACCAGCGTCACGATGACCGCGGCCGCCTCGAAGTACACCCCCACCTCGCCGTGCTCGTTCCGGAAGGCGGCCGGGAAAATGCCGGGCGCCACGGCCGCCACGAGACTGAAGACGAACGCCACGCCCACGCCGAGTCCGATGAGCGTGAACATGTTGAGGTGTCCGCTGCGAACCGACGCGACCGCGCGTTCGTAGAAGGGCCACGCCGCCCACGTGCAGACCGGCAGCGCAAGGAACAGCTCGAGCCATACGCGGACCTTTGGCGAGAGCACGGCGCTCACCGCGCCGCCGCTCACCATGTCACCCATCACGACGAACAACAGGGGTGCCGTGAACACGACGGACACCCAGAAGCGCCGTGACATGTCCTTCAGCTCGGGATTGTCCTCGGGCGTCTCGAGCGAGATCGTGAGCGGTTCGAGCGCCATGCCGCAGATCGGACAGCTTCCCGGGCCGTCACGAACGATCTCGGGGTCCATGGGACAGGTCCACTGGGTGCCAGGTGGCACGTCGCGTGGCGTGTCGGCCGAGGCACGCCCATGGGCACAAGCAGCGCCCTGCGCTGCGTGTCGCGAGTGACCTGCGTGAGCAGGGTGCTCAGCGGTATGCGACGGCGCCTTGCCGCCACAGCATGCCGCGTGCTCACCCTCGTGGTGACGGTGCCGACGGACGCTCCGCGTTGCTGAATCGCTCACGATGTAGAACTCCTGAAAGCTCGTGCCTGCGTCTCGTCGGGATCCGCCTCGAATGCCCTCAGAATCGGACAATGCTCCGGGTCGCCCTCGCCAGGGCAGGCGCTCACCAGACCGGCGAGCACGGCGCGCAGTCGTTCGAGCTCCTCGATCTTCTGCTGCACCAACTCGAGCTTGCGCTGTGCCACCGCCCGTACTCTCGCCACGCCCCGGCGTCCCGGTGTCCGCAGGGCCAGCAAGGACGCAATCTCGTCCAAGGAGAATCCGAGATCGCGCGCGCGGCGGATGAACTTCAAACGCTTGAGATCGTCCGGCAGGTACTTGCGATAACCGGACGGCGTGCGGTTGGGCGGGGGCAACAACCCGGTCTTCTCATAGAACCGGATCGTGTCGATGCTGACGCCTGCCGCCCGCGCCAGCGCGCCGATGCTCATCGACCCCGAGGCAGGTATCTCGATCGCTTTCATGACTTGAGCCTGTTCGAGGAACGGCGCCAGTGTAAGCCCTGGAGTCCACTCCAGAGTCAAGACCGTCCCCCACCGGGCCGTCGAGAACTCCACGCAGCGCTCGGCTGTAGGGAGTTTGCTGGCGCCGAAACCTGATGGGGCATCGACGCGACCGCTCCGCCTGCGTTTTCAGCTACGTGTCGCCCTCACAGGCCGCTCGCCCCCAGGGAACCACAGCGCGCTGGCAAGAGCACGGTGCCAGTCCCGCCATCCTCGGTCGGCGCGGCGGGGTATGTCTATGCCGGAACCATCACGACTCGCCTGCGCTGTGCGCGGCGGGCGGTGATGGACGGCGTGATCGACGGCCCGATCTCGACCGCTCCAGAGGCGCCCCCCTTCCGTCTCACCGGTTCTTGGCATTGGTCTGTACCGT
>QGUO01000058.1 GCA_003242495.1 Pseudomonadota bacterium
GCCTACGCGCGCACCATCCAGGCGGTGGTGTAGGCCGGCGCACGCGGCGGTGACTGAGCGGCGGGCCCGCACGCTCGGGGCGCGCATGACGGCGCGGCCACGGTCCGGGCGGGCAGCCTGCACGAGGGGCCTCTGGTAGACTGCACGCGCCGTCCGTCCGGGCCCCATCGTTTTCTCCCGTCCATGCCTCGCCCCGACATCGTCTTCCCGTCGAAGGACGCCGAGCTGCGCGAAGACGTGCGCCAGCTCGGCGTCGTGGTGGGTGAAGTGATCCGCGAGCAGGGCGGCGAGGCGCTGTTCGAGGCGGTGGAAAGCGACCGACAGGCCGCCATCGCGCGCCGACAGGGCGACCCCGACTGCGCGGTCAAGCTGGTCGTGCAAACGCGCGACATCGAGGCCGCCGAAGCTGCCGATCTGGTGCGTGCGTTCTCCACCTGGTTCCAGGTGGTCAACATGGCGGAAAAGGTGCATCGCATCCGCCGCCGGCGTCACTACCTCAAGGAGGGCGGCATTCAGCCCGGTGGCATCGAGCACGCCATCCTCAAGCTCAAGGAGCGTGGCCTGACGCTAGCCGACATTCGCCAGCTCATGCTGGGGCTGTGGATCGAGCCGGTGTTCACTGCGCATCCCATCGAGTCGACGCGCCGCACCATCCTGCGCAAGCAGCAGAAGGTTGCGGAGCTGCTGCTGGGCCGGCTCGGCCGGTCGCGCGATGCGTTCGAGGAACGCACCGTGTGGGAGCGCATTCGCGCGGAGATCACTTCCGGCTGGCAGACCGCGGACAACTCCCGCGAGCGGCTCACGGTGGCCGACGAGCGCGAGCACGTCCTGTTCTTCGTCGTCGAAGTGCTCTATCCCATCGTGCCGCTCTTCTACGAGGAGATCGAGTCGGTGCTCGTCAAGCTGTACGGGGCCGAGGCGCACGATATCGAGCTGCCGGAGATCATCCGTTTCGGCTCCTGGGTGGGCGGCGACATGGACGGCAACCCGGACGTGAACGCCAAGACCATTCGCGAGACCTTGGCGCGCCACCAGCAGCTCGTCGTCAACCGCTACTTCCTCGAGTGCCAGTCGCTCGCCGAGACGCTCTCGCAGAGCGCGACGCGGGTCGGGATCTCGGCGGCGTTGCAGGCGCGCATCGATCGCTACATGGCGGTGCTGCCCGGTGCGGGCAGCCTCACACCCGCGCGGCATGACCGCATGCCCTATCGCGTGTTCCTGGGCATGGTCATGGAGCGGCTGCGCGCGACTTACGAGGGCCGCCAGAACCAGTACGAGAGCGCTGCGGAGTTGCTCGCGGACATCACCCTGATCGCGGACAGCCTGCGCGCGCACAAGGGTGTGCACGCGGGCTATTTCCAGGTGCGTCGCCTGATGCGCCGCGTGCGTACCTTCGGCTTTCATCTGGCGACGCTCGACATCCGGCAGAACGCCGGCGTGCACCGCGCCGTGATCGGTCAGGCACTGCTCGATGACGAGTGGGAGCGCCGCAGCAGCGAAGTGCGCACCGCCCGGCTGTGCGAGGTGCTGGAGCGCGATGAGGCGCCCACCGCCGTCCTCGACGCCACAGGCAAGCGCAGCCTTTGGGTCATGGAGGCGCTGGCGCATTGCCGCCATCGCTATGGCACAGAAGCCATCGGCCCATACGTCGTGAGCTCGACGCGCGGCCCGGACGACATCCTGTCGGTGCTGGTCCTGGCGCGCTGGGCGGACACCGTCGATCGACGCACGGGGGATGTGGCCGTCGATGTGGCGCCGTTGTTCGAGTCGGCGGACGCCCTGCGGCGCAGCGGCGAAGTCATGCGCCGGCTGCTGGCCCAGCCGGCATACCGGCGGCACCTGCTCGGTCGCGGGAATCACCAGTACGTCATGATCGGGTATTCGGCGAGCAACAAGGACGTCGGCATCGTGATGTCGCGCTGGCTGGTGCGCCAGGCGCAAGAGGCGCTGTTCGCGGCCGCCGACCAGGCGGGCGTCGACCTGACGGTGGTTTACGGGCAGGGCGGTGCCTTTGGCCGCGGCGGCGGACGCGTGGAGGCCCTGGCACGTGCGGCGCCCGACGGCGGGCGTCGCGGGCGGCTGCGCATCACCGAGCAAGGTGAGCTCATCACCGAGAAGTATGGCTTGCGCCCCATTGCGCTGCGGGTGCTGGAGCAGGCCTTCAGCGCGCTCACGCTGGCCAACACCGGTGTGATGCCTCCCGAACGCGTGGAGCCGCGCTGGCGCGAGGCCATGGCGGTGCTGGGCCGCGCCAGCGAGCGTGCCTGGCGTTCGGTGATCTTCGACGACCCGGAGTTCTACGAGTTCTTCCGCCAGGTGACGCCAATCGACGTGATCGAGCGCATGCAGATCGGTTCGCGGCCTACCTCGCGGGTCGCGCACGGCGGGGTGGCCGCACTGCGCTCGATTCCCTGGGCGCATGCCTGGTCGCAGTGCCGCTACATGGTGCCCGGCTGGTTCGGCGCCGGCGCGGCCTTCGAGCATGCCGCGGCGCAGCTTGGCGAGCCGTTGCTGCGCGAGATGTACGCGCAGTGGTTCCTGTTCGCCAATCTGGTGGACGACATCGAGATGTCGCTGGCACGTGCCGATCTCGGGATTGCGGCCTTCTACGATGACCTGGTCGAGCCGCGCTATCGGCGGTTCGTGCCGATCCTCCGCGAGGAGTATGCGCGCACCTGCCGCTGGGTGCTTGAGCTCAAGAGCGTGCAACAGCTACTCGACCGCGATCCCATCGTGCAGCGCTCGATCAGGCTACGCAGCCCGTACATCGACCCCATGCACCTCGTGCAGGTGGACCTGCTGCGCCGCTGGCGCGAGGGCGGGCGCCAGGATGGGGAGCTGTTTGCCGCGATCGTGGCATCGGTGGGCGGCATCGGCCAGGGCCTGCAGGGCGCATGACGCGGTCGTGGCTGTGTCAACGACCAGGTGCGTTCTGCGAGCAGGGCAGCGCGCCGGAACGACGGCTCAGCCGCTGCCGGTCTTGCTCACGTACGGCAACAGCCACTGGAGGATGAGCTCGTGGCCCATATCGTGCGGACTATCGATGAGGTCGGGCTGCTCCCGAAGCAGGCGGAACGCGAACGCCACCGCGTCCGTCGCATGCCTGCGACGGGACTCGGGCAATCGAAACCACTCCTCCAGGACGCGCGCCCGTTCGTCGAGCTGTGCCATGTGCTCCCCTCTCCCAGCTCAGGCGTTCGCGCACGCGGAAAATAACAGCCGTTAGCGAGCGATGCACTAGGTATATGCAGAGCGCTGCAACATGCATGTCGAAGCCGCCTTGCCCACGCTGTCCGACGCTGGCCTGCATCGCCGTCGTCACACCATGGCGGCACACGAACGCCGCGTGTTCACGTCAGGTTTTTTTGGCAAGTTCGATGCATTGCGGCAGAATTGTCTTATTTGACCGACCGGCCGCGCCGCCGGAAAAGAGAGAGCCTTGAAAACACAGAGCCGCAAGAAGCAGCCTGCAACCAAGCGCACCCGGAGGGCGCGCAAGACCAGCTGTCCGTGGCAGCGCATCACGCGCACCGGCAGCAACCTGCACATCCAGGACTTCGTCACGTTCCGTTTGACGCGTCTGTCGAACGCGCTGCGCAACAATCTCACCAAACCCTATCTCGAGGAGTTCGAGCTGAGCCTGCCGGAATGGCGCCTGCTCGCGCTGGTCAACCGTTTCACGCCGGTGCGCTTCTCGGAACTGACGCAACGCAGCAGCATGGACAAGGGACAGGTGAGTCGTACGTTGCGGGTGATGGCCAAGCGCGGCATCGTCAACATGAAGACGCTCAAGCAGAAGGGACGCGCAGCCGAGGCGCTCGCCGCGCCCGTGATGGTCTATGAGACGGCGAAGGGCAGGGCGTTGTACAAGGCGATCCTGCCTGTTGCGCAACGTCGCCAGGCCGAGCTGCTGTCGGTGCTGTCGCAAACCGAGCGCGTGGCGCTGTACCAGACGCTCGACAAGCTATACGCGCACGTCGGTGGCACACCCGACGAGGACGACGAGGCCTAGCCCCACCGAGTCGGCCACCGGCCGCGGGACGCAGCCGCTCCCCGGCGGTGGTCACGGCCGTCTGCGCCGCGTGTCCTGGGCGGCGTGTGTCAGTCTTTTTTCTACATGATGTGGGGGCCTGCGCCCACGCGGCAGTGGCTTTCCGCATGTGGGCCACTGCCCACTGAAATACCTATAATATAAGCGTCCAAACCGACTGCAGCTCGGATTTTGAGTAAGCTTCGCGATATGAAATCAGCCGCCGCCCATACCCGCCCGCTCGAGCCGCGGATGCGCGAGGCCGTGGACCTCGCCATCGCTCAGCACAAGGATCAGCCGGGTCCCCTGCTGCAGGTCCTGCATGCCGTGCAGGCGCAGCTCGGCTACGTTCCTCCCGCCGCGGTGCCGGTCATCGCCGATGCGCTCAACCTCTCGCGGGCCGAGGTGCACGGCGTCGTGACCTTCTATCACTTCTTCCGCCAGAGTCCGCCTGGGCGGCACATCGTGCAAATCTGTCAGGCCGAGGCCTGTCGCGCCATGCATTGCGAGACGCTCACCGAGCACGCCCGCAAGCGCCTAAGCATCGATTTCCATCAGACCACGGCCGACGGGGCCTTCACGCTCGAGCCGGTGTACTGCCTCGGCAACTGCGCCTGCTCGCCCGCCATGATGGTGGACGGCGACCTTTACGGCCGTGTGACCCCGGAGGATTTCGACGCCATGGTGGCGGCGAAGTCCGCGAAGCAATAGTTTCCGCTTTCATGAGCCTCATGCTCCGATGACCACCACCGTCTACATCCCACGCGACGCGACCGCCCTGTCACTGGGCGCCGACGCCGTTGCGCAGGCGATCGCCGCCGAAGCGCGTCAGCGCAACCTCGACATCAAGATCGTGCGCAATGGCTCGCGCGGCATGTTCTGGCTGGAGCCGCTCGTGGAGGTGTCCACCGCGTCGGGACGCCAGGCATACGGCCCGGTCAAGGCTGCGGACGTCCCCGGACTGTTTGCTGCCGGATTCCTCGACGGCGCCGCGCATCCCTTGCATCTCGGCGCCACTGAGGAGATCCCCTACCTCAAGTCGCAGGAGCGTCTGACCTTCGTGCGCGTGGGCGTGATCGACCCGGTGAGCCTGGACGACTACCTGGCGCACGGCGGCTACGCGGGCCTGCGCCGCGCGCTCACGCTCGAGCCTGCGCAGATCGTGCAGGAAGTCACGGATTCCGGCTTGCGCGGCCGTGGCGGGGCGGCGTTCCCGACCGGTATCAAGTGGAAAACGGTGCTCGACCAGCCACCGCAGCAGAAGTACGTGACCTGCAATGCCGACGAAGGCGACTCGGGCACCTTCGCGGATCGCATGCTGATGGAGGGCGATCCCTTCATGCTGATCGAAGGCATGACGATCGCCGGCATCGCAGTCGGGGCGACCCGGGGCTACATCTATTTGCGGGCCGAATATCCGCACGCGCACCGCGCGCTCAACGAGGCGATCGCCGCTGCCTACCAGGCCGGTTATCTCGGCCCCGATGTGCTCGGCAGCGGCAAGCGCTTCGACCTCGAGGTGCGGCTCGGCGCAGGAGCCTACATCTGCGGCGAGGAGACCTCGATGCTCGAGAGCCTCGAGGGCCGGCGCGGCGAGGTCCGCGTGCGACCGCCCCTGCCTGCCATCAAGGGGCTGTTCGGTCAGCCCACCATCGTGAACAACGTCATCTCCCTTGCCAGTGTCCCGGTGATCCTGGAGAAGGGGGCGCAGTTCTACCGCGATTACGGCATGGGCAAGTCGCGCGGCACCATCCCGCTACAGCTCGCCGGCAACATCAAGCGCGGCGGCGTGGTCGAGCGCGCTTTCGGCCTGACCTTGCGTGAGCTGCTGTACGACTACGGCGGCGGTTCGGCGAGCGGTCGTCCGCTGCGCGCCGTGCAAGTGGGTGGTCCGCTGGGTGCTTACATTCCGGAGTCGCAATTCGACACGCCGCTCGATTACGAGGCCCTGGCGGGCATCGGCGCCCTGCTCGGACACGGCGGGGTGGTCGCGTTCGATGACACCGTGGACATGGCCCGCATGGCGCGTTACGCGATGGAGTTCTGCGCGATCGAATCGTGCGGCAAGTGCACGCCATGCCGCATCGGCTCGACCCGTGGCGTCGAGTTGATGGACCGGGTCATCGCCAACATCGACCGCGAGCGCAATCTGCAGCTGGTCGAGGAGCTGTGCGAGACCATGCTGCACGGTTCGCTGTGCGGTCTGGGCGGCATGACGCCTTACCCCGTGCAGAGTGCCCTGAAGCACTTCCCGGAGGACTTCCGGAAAACGGTGCAGTGAGGCAGGTGCCGTCGCGGGACGCGGCGGCGCGTTGAGGTTGCACGCGACTGCGCGGTCGTCCGCCCGCAGGCGCGGCGCAGGGCGAGGGTTGAACACCGGCCCGCGCAGCAGGTCTAAGTCGGCGTTGGATTTTGTCGGGGTCGGCGTGCGGGCGAGCACGGCCCGGCCCGTTCGCAAGAGAGTTTGGCCATGTACGCAATCGACTACATCGATCCGGGCACGCCACCGAGCCAGGAAGCCGAGCAGGTCACGGTCGAGATCGACGGGCTGTCGGTCACCGTGCCGGCGGGCACCTCGGTGATGCGCGCGGCTTCGCAGCTGGGCACCCAGATCCCGAAGCTTTGTGCGACCGGCTCGCTCAAGGCATTCGGCTCCTGCCGGTTGTGCCTGGTCGAGATCGAGGGGCGCAAGGGCTACCCGGCTTCCTGCACCACCACCGTGGCGCCCGGGATGAAGATCCGCACCCAGAGTCCCAAGCTCGACGAGCTGCGTCGCGGCGTCATGGAGCTCTACGTCTCCGATCATCCGCTCGATTGCGACACCTGTCCCGGTAATGGGCACTGCGAGCTGCAGGACATGGCCGAGAAAGTCGGCATCACCGAGTCGCGTTACGACGTGGGCGGCAAGACGCACCAGGGCTCGCCCAAGGACACGAGCAATCCCTATTTCGCGTTCGACCCCGACCTGTGCATCGTCTGCTCGCGCTGCGTGCGCGCCTGTGACGAGATCCAGGGGACGCTCGCGCTCACCATCGAGAGCCGCGGCTTCGATTCGAAGGTGGCGGCGAGCCAGGCCGAGTCCTTCCTCGATTCCGAGTGCGTCTCCTGCGGCGCGTGCGTGGAGGCCTGTCCGACCGCGGCGCTGTCCGAGAAGTCGCTCATCGAGATGGGGCGCGCCCAGACCGCGACCACGACCACCTGTGCCTACTGCGGCGTGGGCTGCTCGTTCAAGGTCGAAACGCAGGGCACCAAGGTGGTGCGCATGGTGCCGAACCGCGATGGCAAGGCGAACCAGGGACATGCCTGCGTCAAGGGCCGCTTCGCGTACGGCTATGCCACGCACCCGGATCGCATCACCAAGCCGATGATCCGCGAAAAGATCACCGATCCGTGGCGTGAAGTCAGCTGGGACGAGGCCATCGAGTACACCGCCCGCGAGTTCAAGCGCATCCAGGCGAAGTACGGCAAGTACTCGATCGGCGGCATCACCTCCTCGCGCTGCACCAACGAGGAGACCTTCCTGGTGCAGAAGCTGGTCCGCGCCGCCTTCGGCAACAACAACGTGGATACCTGTGCGCGCGTCTGCCACTCGCCCACCGGCTACGGCCTGAAGCATACGCTCGGCGAGTCGGCCGGCACCCAGGAATTCAGCTCCGTGATGAAGGCCGACGTCATCATGGTGATCGGCGCGAACCCCACTGAGGGTCACCCGGTGTTCGGCTCCCAGCTCAAGCGCCGTCTGCGTCAGGGCGCCAAGCTGATCGTCGTCGATCCGCGCGAGATCGCCCTGGTGCGCTCGCCGCACATCGAGGCGGACTATCACCTGCAGCTGCGGCCCGGTACGAACGTGGCGCTGTTGAACTCGCTGGCCCACGTGATCGTCACCGAGGGTCTGGTGAAG
The DNA here is from genome assembly GCA_003242495.1 of Pseudomonadota bacterium. Classification (GTDB taxonomy): domain Bacteria; phylum Pseudomonadota; class Gammaproteobacteria; order Steroidobacterales; family Steroidobacteraceae; genus Steroidobacter. Next base: position 7,932 of record QGUO01000058.1, read on the forward strand.
CAGGACTACGTCGCCGAGCGCTGCGAGGAGGATGCCTGGCGCAAGTGGGAGGCGTTCATCCGCGATCCGAAGAACTCGCCGGAGGCCATGGAAAGCGTGACCGGCGTGCCGGCCGCCATGGTGCGCGGCGCGGCACGTTTGTACGCCACGGGAGGCAATGCCGCGATCTATTACGGCCTGGGCGTCACCGAGCACAGCCAGGGCACGACCGCCGTCATCGCGATCGCCAACCTCGCCATGGCCACCGGCAATCTCGGCCGCGAGGGCGTGGGCGTCAATCCGCTGCGCGGTCAGAACAACGTGCAGGGCTCGTGCGACATGGGCTCGTTCCCGCACGAGTTCAGCGGCTATCGCCACGTCTCGGACAGCGCGGTGCGCGCGCAGTTCGAGGCCGCCTGGGGCGTGTCCCTCGAGCCGGAGCCCGGCTTGCGCATCCCGAACATGTTCGAGGCGGCGCTCGATGGGACCTTCAAGGCGCTGTATATCCAGGGCGAGGACATGGCGCAGTCCGATCCCAACACGCTGCACGTGACCGCGGCGCTGTCCGCGATGGAGTGCGTCGTGGTGCAGGACCTGTTCCTCAACGAGACCTCGAAGTACGCGCATGTGTTCCTGCCGGGGTCGACCTTCCTCGAGAAGGACGGCACGTTCACCAACGCCGAGCGGCGCATTTCGCGCGTGCGCAAGGTGATGCCTTCGTTGTCCGGGCTCGAGGACTGGCAGATCACCATGCGGCTGTCGAACGCGCTGGGCTACCCGATGCACTACAACCATCCCTCGGAGATCATGGCCGAGATCGCGGCGCTGACGCCGACGTTCGCGGGCGTGAGCTACGAGAAGCTCGACCGGCTCGGCAGCATTCAGTGGCCGTGCAACGACCAGGCGCCGGAAGGCACGCCGACCATGCACGTGGGCGAATTCGTCCGCGGCAAGGGCCGGTTCTATCTCACGGAGTACGTGCCCACTCAGGAGCGTACGAGCAGCCGCTTCCCGCTGTTGCTCACCACCGGCCGCGTGCTGACCCAGTACAACGTCGGCGCGCAGACGCGCCGCACCGCCAACGTCGCGTGGCACAGCGAGGATTTGCTCGAGATCCATCCGCACGACGCCAATGTGCGCGGCATCAGCGAAGGCGACTGGGTGGGCGTCGCGAGCCGCGCCGGCGAGACCGTGCTGCGTGCCACCGTGACCGAGCGAGTTCAGCCGGGCGTGGTCTACACCACGTTCCATTTCCCTGAGTCGGGCGCGAACGTGGTGACCACGGACAACTCCGACTGGGCAACCAATTGCCCCGAGTACAAGGTCACTGCCGTGCAGGTGGTCAAGGTCGATCAGCCGTCCGAGTGGCAGAAGCGCTATCGCGAGATGACGGCGCGGCAGCGTATCGAACGCTCGGACAAGAAGGTGACGGCCGCCTGAGGAGGCTGCGATTCTTAAGGCGCCTGCGAGCTGCGAAATCGCGGTCGAGCGCTGGCGTGACGGGGTGGTCGAGCGTACGACCGACCTCGTCGCCGACGAGCAGCCGGTCGCGCTGACCTACCACGGTGTCCCGCATGTCGTGATGCTGGCCACGCCGGGCGACCTCGAGGACCTGGCGGTGGGGTTCACGCTGAGCGAGTCCATCGTGGCGAGCCCGGCGGAAATCCGCTCGGTGGAGGCTTTGCGGGCGGAGGACGGCACGCTCGAGGTGCGCATCGGCATCGCCCGCGAGCGCTTCTCCGAGCTGCTGCGCCGCCAGCGCAACTTGACGGGCCGCACGGGCTGCGGGCTATGCGGCGCCGAGACCGTCGAGGACGCCATTCGCAATCCGCCGCCGGTCGGCGCCGGCGTGACGGTGAGTGCGCGCGAGCTGCACGCGGTGCTTGCCGAGTTGCGCAGCCGTCAGCCGATCAACGCCGAGACCGGCAGCGTGCATGCGGCGGCCTGGGTGCTGCCGGGACGCGGCATCGAGCTGGTACGCGAGGACGTCGGACGGCACAACGCGCTCGACAAGGCCATCGGCGCGGTCGTGCGCAGCCAGGGCGATTTCGGGCAGGGCTATTTCGTGGTCACCAGCCGGGCGAGTTACGAAATGGTGCAGAAGACGGTGACCCTGGGCGCCACGCTGCTGGTCGCGGTCTCGGCGCCCACGGCGTTCGCGGTCCGCCTGGCGCAGGCGAGCGGTTTGACGCTCGTGGGCTTTGCCCGCGAGCATTCCCATGTGGTGTACGCCCACCCGCGGAGAGTGACGTAAGTTCTCATCCAAGCACGAGCATGAACATCGAACACCTGGTCCGAATGGCTAACGACATCGGCGCGTTCTTTGCGGTCGAGTCCGGTGCGCAGGCGGCGCGCGATATCTACTCCCATATCCGTCGGTTCTGGGACCCGCGCATGCGCAAGCGTATCGTGGCCCACTATCATGCCGGCGGCGAGGGACTGGACGGTCCGGTGCGCGACGCCATCGCGCTGCTGGCCGAGGAAGAGCCGCAGGCGGCGGCGAGCGGTTGAACGCCGCTGGGCTGCAAGCCACCACACCATGCCGCATAGCGAGCGCGGGTCCGCCGAGGCCGTGAGTCGATCGCATGCCGGGGCGCCTCGGGGCGCCGCGCAGGTCTGCGTGTTGCCCGGGCGGGTGCGCGGCGCTCGTCAGGCAACTTTCTCTACCCGATGGCACTGAAGCGTCCTCGCTGGCCGGACGGCACGCTGGTCGTACTGGAGCACGTCTCGCGTGTGCTCGCCGACAACCCGCTCGGCGATCCGCACGTGCGCAAGCTTGCCGCATGGTTGCCGCCGCAGTACGACTCCGGCGCAACCCATGGGCGCGGGAAGCGCTTTCCGGTGCTGGTCGACCTCGCCGGCTTCATGGGGTCCGGGCTGGGGCACGTCGCGTGGAAGAATTTCAGTGAGAACCTGCCGGAACGGGCCGCACGGCTGGTGCACGAGCGGCGCATGGCGCCTGCCATTCTGGTGTTCCCCGATTGTTTCACCGCCCTCGGCGGCAACCAGTACATCAACTCGTCCGCCGTCGGGCGCTATGCCGATTACCTGGTCCGCGAAATCGTGCCCTTCGTCGACCGCGAGTTCCGCACGCGCGCTGCGCGCGAGCACCGCGGTTGCTTCGGCAAATCCTCCGGCGGCTACGGCGCGCTCGTTCATGGCATGAAGTACCCGGGCACCTGGGGCGCGGTCGCCTGCCACTCGGGTGACGCCTACTTCGATTTCGTGTACCGCAACGACTGGCCGGGCGCGCTCACGGAATTGGCGAAATACCGGCCGAAGGCGTTTCGCGCCGGGCGTTACGATGTCCTGAAGATGGAGCGCGGCGCCGATCGCGGCCTCGACGACGGACGGGTGCGCAGGTTCCTGGAGGCGGTATGGCGCAAGCCCAAGTTGAGCTTCGCCGAAGGTCACACGCTGATGATCCTGTGCATGGCGGCGACCTACGATCCCGATCCGCGGGCGCCCAACGGCTTTCGGCTGCCATTCAATCTCGAGACGGGCGAGCTGCTGCCGCAGCGCTGGCGAGCATGGCTGAGGCACGATCCCATCGAGATGGTGGGGCGCCATCGGGATGCCCTGCGTAAGCTGCGCGGCTTGTACATCGACTGCGGCTGGCGCGACCAGTACCACATCCACTATGGCGCGCGCATTCTGTCCAAGCGGTTGACCGCGGCGGGCATTGCGCACGTCTACGAAGAATTCGACGACACTCATTCCGACATCGACTATCGGCTCGATGTCTCGCTGCCCTTTCTCACGCGCGCGCTGTCCTGAGCGTCAGGGGCGCGCCTGACCGGCAAGCGGCGCGACCGGGCGTCGGACCGCGCCTGGAGGTGCGTTCGCGGGCCGGCGCGTTGCAAGGCGCGTAGCAGGACAGAAGCTCCCCGGCGGGCCGTCAGGCTGCAATGTGGCTCGATCGCTCGTGCGGGCGGCGCTCAACGCGGCGCGCCCGTCTCGATCGGAAGATCGCCGGGCAGGCCCCATTCCGCCCAGGAGCCGTCGTAAACGGCGGTGCGCGTATGTCCGAGCCGCTCCAGCACGAAGGCGAGCACGCAGGCCGTGATGCCCGATCCGCAACTGGTCACGATGGGGCGCTCGAAATCGATGCCCGCCGCATCCACCAGCGCGCGCAGCTCGGACGGAGGCTTGAGCGTGCCATCGGCGTTCATGAGGGTGGCGTGGTCGAGGTTCAGGCTGCCGGGGATGCGTCCGCGGCGCCGTCCCGGCCACGGCTCGGGCAGGGTGCCGGTGAAGCGGCCGGGTGCGCGGGCATCGAGCACCTGCTCCTGACGCTCGGCGAGATTGGCCAGGATCTGCTCGCGCGAGCGCACCCGCCAGGCGGCGAACTGCGCCTCGAAGCGGGCGGGCACAGGCGTCACCGG
>QGUO01000059.1 GCA_003242495.1 Pseudomonadota bacterium
CCCCCAGGGTTGCTGCCCGGTGGTTTTGCCCCCCGACGGGTTGGGCCCCGTTCCGACGATCGTTATGCGGTTGTGAGTGATGCCGACGATGCGCCCGTCGTTCTGTCCCAAGTAGTTGCCCGGCAGCACGCGATGCACGAGCCCGTCCTTGCCCTGGACCAGCCCGTAATTGCGGCCCTGCAGCTGCAGCGTGCCCACCATGCGCAGCGTGTCGAGCGGGAATTGCTCGAGGAACTCGCGCGGCCGGTTGGCATCCGGGCGCACGGAGTTCGCCACCTCGCCGCGCGCCGGTGCACTGGGCACGAACGGCGAGCGCAGGTTCGAGGCGGTGTAGGTGAACGCCTCGTAGGGCTTGATCTCCGGAAGCGGCTCGACGCGCTCGCCCGGACGACTCTTGATCTCGGCAACCTGGCGTCGCAGCTCGTCCATGTCGCCGGAGCAGCCGCTCAGGACACCGAGCGCGAGCAGCGCGGCGATCGTCATCGATCGCTCGTATGTCGACTTCTTTGAGCTCATAGTCTTTCGATAGCCTGCAGGTCCCGTTGTGCATCCTGGTGCGCCGCTAGCGGCGGCGCGCCGGCGGCCGCGCCGGCGGCTGGGCGGCGGCCTGCTCGTCCTCGTCGAGATAGCGATAGGTCTTGGCGGTCACGTCGAGCTGCAGCTGGTCCGGGCCGGCATCGCGTCCGGCAGGCGCCACCTCGATATCGTGCAGCGTGACGATGCGCGGCAGCGCCGCGATGCCGCTCACGAAGTTGCCGATGGCGTGATACGAACCGGTCAGACGAATCTTGATCGGCAGCTCGGCGTAGAAGTCCTTGTTGATCTGCGCGCCGGGCTGGAAGAGCTTCTGCTCGAGACCTGCGCCCGCGCCCTGCTGGGAAATATCGGTGAGCAGGTTGGGAACCTCGGTCTTGTTGGGCAGCTGGCGCAGCATGGCGCCGAAGGACTGTTCGATTTCCTGCAGCTGCGCCTTGTAGGCGTCGAGATTGGCTGCCTTGCGGGCCTTGGTCGTCAACGTATCGAGCAGTTGCTGTTCCTCGGCACGCGCCGCGTCGAGCTGCGGCTTGTTGCGGTTCCATGCCCAGAAATAGGTGATTGCCGCGGCGGCGACCACGAAGATGACGGCCACGGCGCCCGCGCGGAACGCGGCGGGCCAGCGGCCCGGATCATTCGGGTCGAGGGCCTGGATTTCTTCGAGCAAGCTGGCCATCAGTTCCCCCTCGCCGCGAGCGCAGCGCCCTCGGCATCCTCCGCCGGCACCAGCGGATTGGTCTGGGTGGCGTACAGCGTGAACTGCGAGCCGGCGTCGCCCGAGCCCTTGGTTTCCAGGATCTCCAGCGCCGGATCGGCCAGCCACTCGGAGGCATCGAGATTGCGCATGTAAGAGGACACGCGCGTGCTCGACTGCGCCACGCCCCTGAGCTGCACGCGCCGTCCGGTCTGTTTCACGCCAGTGAGATGCACGCCTTCGGGAAGGGTGCGCACCAGCTGATCAAACAGGTGCACGACCTCGGGGCGGCTGCGCTGCAGCTGTTCGATGACTTGCATGCGCGCCAGCAGACTCTGCTTCTGCTGCTCGAGGTCGATGATCTCGGCGATCTGCTTGTCGAGCTGGGCGATCTCGTCTTTGAGGTATCGATTGCGGTCGTTCTGCCGGTCGATCGCCGCCTGCATCTGCCAGTTCACGATGAGCGCAATCGCCCCCGCGGCGACCAGCGCGCCCACCACGCCGACGGCGAATTCCTGGCGCTTGCGCTTGCGCTCCGCGTCACGCCAGGGCAACAGGTTGATTCTTGGCATGTCAGTCGAAGCTCCTCAACGCCAGGCCACAGGCGGTGAGAAGCGCCGTGGCATCCTTCTTGACGGCCTGGGCCTTGGCCTTCTGACTCACCTTCATCTGCCCGAGCGGATCGCCGCGCTGCGACTCGATGCCGACGCGGCTCTGGATCACTTCGGCCACGCCCGGGATGTTGGCGCAGCCGCCGCAAACCAGGATCTGCTCGGGCTGTTCGCGACCGGCTCCGGAGGCAAGGAAGAACTGCAGCGAGCGGCTCACCTGCTGACACATGTCGTCGATGAACGGGCTCAGCACTTCCGTCTCATAGTTGCCCGGCAGGCCACCTTCCTTCTTGGCGCGGCCGGCCTCCTCCATGGACAGCCCGTAGGTGCGCATGATTTCCTCGGTGAGCTGCTGTCCGCCGAAGGCGAAATCGCGCGTGTAGATCACTTTCAGATCGCGCAGCACGCTGAACGTGGTGCTGCTCGCGCCGAAGTCGACCACGGCGATCACCCGGTCGAGGCCACCGTCGGGCATCTGATGCGTGAGCAGCCGGCAGGCATTCTCGAGGGCGAAGGCTTCGACATCGACGATCTTGGCCGTGAGCCCCGCGGCGGTGCACGCCGCCACGCGTTGCTCGACGTTCTCGGAACGGGTGGCGACGAGCAGCACGTCGAGCATGTCGGGGTCCTTCTCCGACGGCCCGATCACCTCGAAGTCGAAGCTCACCTCTTCCATGGGGAACGGAATGTATTGATCCGCCTGCATTTCCACCTGCCCCTCGAGCTCATTCTCATCGAGGGTGGCGGGCATTTGGATGACCTTGGTGATGGCGGCGTCACCACTGATCGCGACTGCGGCATCCTTGGCGCGCGCGCCGGAACGCTTCACCGCGCGCTTGATGGCTTCCCCCACCGCATTGGCATCCACGATGGCCTTTTCGTTGATCGAGTTCGGCGGCGTCGGCTCGGCGGCATAGGACTCGACGCGGTACTGGCCGCCGCTCATGCTGAGCTCGATCAGCTTCACCGAGGAGGTGGTGATGTCCAGTCCGATGAGCGGCCGGGTCTTGGGGGATAACAGCACGCGAGTTCCCTTTTTTGATCAATCACTTATGTGGTGATCGGAATACCGGACACGAAGCACGGGCCGCAAATATATACACCGGCGTCTTAAGTTGAATGTGAGCGGGCTCACGAAATGCCATCGCAGCCCTGGCGGATTTGCCGGTTTGGCGCCCCTCGCGGGAACCTCTCGGGTGCGAAATGGCCCAAGGCTGCGGTCGGAACCGCCGGCCGCAAACGTACGGATCGAGCCAGTCCTGCGGGTTTCCCCCTGTCGTGTCCACCGGATCCTCCCAATTTGGCGGGCGTCATTGGTGTCGTTATCCGCCGGACCCGTTCGCGGGTCTCTTCCCGGGCCGTCGCGCGCACTCGCGCGCGCCTTGCCGCGCCGGGTAAAATGAAGCACGCTCGGACGTCCAGTCACGACCTGCGCGCGGGGAGACGCCCGTCCTCCCGGCCGCCGCGTGCGACGGCGCAGGGGCATCCCGCACTAACTGTTATGGTGGGATCGCTTCATTCCCCAGAACCGCGCAAGGGTGCCAGTCACGCGCGCTTCCGGCGCCCGATGACTATTGCACAGCCTCCGTTTGGCGGGCAAGCCGCGCAGCTGCAGACTCAGAGATGAAGTTGTGATGCAACGTTACGTGTTCGGCCCCGGAAGACTCTTGCTGGGCGCGGCCATCCTCCTGGGAGGCGGTCTCGCGCTGGCGCTCGCCGGGGCATACCAGTACCTGCACCGGACACTGCCCGACGTTGCCGCCTTGCGGGACGTGCGCCTGCAGGTGCCGCTGCGGGTCTACAGCCGGGACGGGCGGCTGATCGCCCAGATCGGCGAGCAGCGGCGCATTCCACTGCCCTACGAGGCCATCCCCAAGCAGTTGATCAATGCGGTGCTCGCGGCCGAGGACGACCGCTTCTTCAGCCATCGCGGCGTGGACTACGCCGGGCTTGCCCGCGCCACGTTCCGTCACCTCCTGTCCGGCTCGCGCAGCGAGGGCGGCAGCACCATCACCATGCAGCTCACGCGCGGCATCTTCCTGTCGCGGGAGAAGAGCTATCGCCGCAAGCTGCAGGAGATCTTCCTCACACTGCGCCTCGAGCAGCAGTTCAGCAAGGAAGAGATCCTCACGCTGTATCTGAACAAGATGTTTCTGGGCCAACGGGCCTACGGCATCGGTGCGGCCGCCGAAGTCTATTTCGGCAAGACCGTCGACCAGTTGACATTGCCCGAGATCGCGCTGATCGCCGGTACGTTCCGGCTGCCCTCGCGCGACAATCCCGTCGCCAATGCCGAGCTTGCCAAACAGCGGCGCGCGTACGTGCTGCGCCGTATGCGCCAGAAGGAATACATCTCGGAGGAGGAATACCAGGCGGCGCTCGCCGCCCCGGTCGAGTCGCGGCTGCACGGTCCGGCGGTGCAGGTTCGTGCGCCGTACGTGGCCGAGATGGTGCGCGTCGATCTGCTCGAGCGCTTCGGTCCGGAGATTTACACCGGCGGCTATCGCGTGATCACCACCGTTGACAGCCGCCTGCAGGATGCGGCGGTCACCGCCCTGCGCGTCGCGCTGGTCGAGTACGACCAGCGACACGGCTATCGCGGCCCGGTCACACGCGTAAGGCTGCCGCCGCAGGCCCGCGAGGCCGACTGGTCACGACTGCTCGCCGAGCATGCCGAGTATGCCGGCTTGCAGCCGGCCATCATCACCGAGGTGCATGAACGCAATGCCGTCGCCTATGCCAAGCACGCCGGGCGCGTGCACCTGGACTGGTCGGGCCTGAGCTGGGCGCGCAAGCCCCTGCCCGACGGCAGCGTGGGACCGGCGCTGCAGCGCGCCTCCGACGCGGTGTCGCCCGGCGACATCGTCCATGTCGTGCAGGAACGCTCCGGCGCTTGGCGACTGGCGCAGATTCCGCAGGCGCAAGGCGCCTTCGTCGCGCTCGACCCGCAGGACGGTGCGGTGGTCTCCCTGGTGGGCGGCTTCGATTATTTCGCCAGCAACTTCAATCGCGCGGTGCAGGCGCGGCGCCAGCCGGGCTCGGCGTTCAAGCCATTCCTCTACTCGGCTGCGCTCGAGCAGGGGTTCACCGCCGCCACGCTGGTGAACGACGCGCCGCTGGTCATCGATGACCCCGGGCTGGAATCGAGCTGGCGGCCGCGCAACAACAGCCGCCAGTTCTACGGACCCACGCGGCTGCGTGAAGCGCTGGTGCGCTCGCGCAATCTGGTGTCGATCCGGGTTCTGGATGCACTCGGCCCGGCATACGCGACGCAATACATCGAGCGCTTCGGCTTCCCGCGGGAGCACCTGCCGCGCAACCTCACGCTGGCGCTCGGCACGGCGCAGGTATCGCCGCTCGAGATGACCAGCGCCTATGCGGTGTTCGCCAACGGCGGCTATCGGGTCGAGCCGTATTACATCGAACGTGTCATCGGTCCCGACGATCAGGTCGTTCTCGAGGCACGGCCGCGCATCGTGTGCGCCGAGTGCTTCGAGCCTCGCGCGGAGCGCCCGAACCCCGTCATGGCGGCCACCGGGGCAGCGGGCGTGACGGCCATCGACATGCCGCTCGACGACGAGGCGCGTTTCGGCGGACTCGACTATATGAGTGAGGACTTGGTCGCACCGCGGGCGATCTCGCCGCAGAACGGCTACGTCATGGTCGACATGATGCGCGACGTGATCCGCCGCGGCACGGGGGTGCGTGCACGTCAGCTCAATCGCTCGGATCTCGCAGGCAAGACCGGCACGACCAACGACCGGCGCGACGCCTGGTTCGTGGGCTTCAACGATTCGCTGGTCGCCACCGCCTGGGTAGGTTTCGACCAGGAGCGCTCGCTCGGTCCGCGCGAGGAGGGCAGCCGCACGGCCCTGCCGATGTGGATCTACTTCATGTCCGAGGCGCTGAAGGGCTTGCCGGAGCGGCCGCGCGTGGCCCCGCCCGGCCTGATCACCATGCGCATCTCGGCCGATACCGGCCTCGCTGCGCGGCCGGGCGAACCGAACACCATGTTCGAGACGTTCATCGCCGGCCATCTGCCGCCGGCCGCGCAGGATGCCGCAGACGACTTTGGCGTGAGCGCACCCGCGAACGACCGCGATGGAGGTGACTCACTCTTTTGAACCCGCACGACCGCAGCAACGTTTCGACAGGCAACGAGGGCCGCCCATGAACAAGCGAAGCAACGCGCGCGCCGAACAGCTGCGCCGGGTACTGGCTCAGGAGGCCGCCCGCATCATGTCCGAGCAGGGAATCGACGATTTCGCCCGCGCGAAGCGCAAGGCAGCCGAGCGACTCGGCGCCACCGACAAGGCAGTGTTGCCGAAGAACGTCGAGATCGAGGCGGCGCTCGCCGAGCATCAACGCCTGTTCGAGTCTCAGACGCACTCATCGGTGCTGACCGCTTTGCGACGGACGGCGCTCGAGGCGATGCGGCTGCTCAAACGTTTCGAGCCGCGGCTGGTCGGCCCCGTGCTGACCGGCACGGCGTCGGCACATTCCGAAGTGAATCTGCACTTGTTCGCGGATCACTCCGAGTCCGTGGCCTTGCACTTGATGGAGCAGGGCATTCCGCATCGCATCGCGGAGCGGCGCATGCGCTACGAGCCGGGCCGGCTGGTGAGCTATCCGGCCGTGCGCTTCGTGGCCGGCGATCGCGAGATCGACGCGGTGATCTTCCCCGTCGACGGCATCCGCCAGTCGCCTTCCAGCCCGGTGGACGGGCGACCGATGCGTCGTGCCGACACTGCGGAGCTCGAGTCGCTGCTCGCCGCTCAGGCCTGACCCGCTGACGCGGGCGGCCTGCTCGTGGCCGCGCTCGAGCCCGCGGCCGCCCGTCAACGCTTGTCGATTTCCACGTAGTCGCGCTGCGTCGGGCCGGTATAGAGCTGGCGCGGGCGGCCGATCTTCATGGTCGGATCGGAGATCATCTCCTGCCAATGCGCCACCCAGCCGACGGTGCGGGCGATGGCGAACATCACGGTGAACATCGACTGCGGAATGCCGATCGCGCTGTAGATGATGCCGGAGTAGAAATCGACGTTCGGATAGAGCCTGCGCTCGACGAAGTATTCGTCCTTGAGCGCGATCTCCTCCAGCCTGAGCGCCAGCTCGAACAGCGGATTGTCGGACTTGCCGAGCTTGGCGAGCACCTTGTGGCACATGGCGCGAATGATGGTGGCGCGCGGATCGTAGTTTTTGTACACACGGTGGCCGAAGCCCATCAGGCGGAACGGGTCGTTCCTGTCCTTTGCCCGGGCGATGAACTTCGGCACGTTCTCCACGGTGCCGATCTGCTCGAGCATGGCCAGCACGGCCTCGTTGGCGCCGCCATGCGCCGGCCCCCACAGCGCCGAGATGCCGGCGGAGATCGCCGCATAGGGATTCGCGCCGGTGCTGCCGGCGAGCCGCACCGTGGAGGTGCTGGCGTTCTGCTCGTGGTCGGCGTGCAGGATGAAGAGCAGGTCCAGCGCCTGGGCGCTCACCGGGTCGACCTCGTACGGCTCGCACGGCACCGCGAAGAACATGTGCAGCAGGTTTGCGCAATAGTCGAGATCGTTGCGCGGATAGATGAACGGCTGCCCCAGCGCGTGCTTGTAGGCGGCGGCCGCGATGGTGGGGATCTTGGCGATGATGCGGTGGGCGAAGATCTCGCGGTGACGCGGATTATTGATGTCCATCGAGTCGTGGTAGAAGGCCGCCAGGGAGGCCACCACGCCGGAGAGCATGGCCATCGGGTGCGCGTTGTACTGGAACCCGTTGAAGAATCGCAGCAGCGACTCGTTGATCATCGTGTGGTACTGGATGGCGTGAGTGAACTCCGCGAGCTGCTCCGCCGTAGGCAACTCGCCGTTCACCAACAGATAGGCCACCTCGAGGAAGCTGCTTTTCTCGGCGAGCTGCTCGATGGGAATGCCCCGGTAGAGCAGCACGCCGGCCTCGCCGTCGATGAACGTGATCTTGCTCTCGCACGAGGCGGTCGCCATGAAGCCCGGATCGAACGCGAACAGCCCATGCTCCTTGGGCAGACTGGCAATACTGAGCACGCTGGGCCCGAGGGTGCCACTGCGTACTTCGGCCGTGGATTTCTTGCCGGTCTCCAGACAGGTCAGCTCGAACTTCTTCTCGGACATGTGATCATTCCGCCCAACATACGACCAGGGAATTACCCACGAGCAAGCCACCGCTTTGCCGGGGCAAATCGGACGCGCAGACTTACACGATGAGGCCGGCGAATCAAGCATTCCGACCGCCTCTCCAAGCGAAACGGCGCGGCGGTGTCGGCGTGCTGGACTGTGGCTTGCCAGGCTACTCGACGATCTTGAGCCACTGCCCGGGCTCGGGCTCCTTGTCCGGATACAGATCGTTGAGCAGCCTGAGGTACTCGAGGGGATACTTCGGAATGGGCGAGCTCTTGGCGAGATCCGCCATGCGCGTGGACTCGGTGGCCTGGATCAGGCGGATGCGATAAGGCTCGGCCTGCGCAAACTCGTCGTGCCGCAGGCGCCGGAACGTCCGGATCGAGGACATGAACAGCGCGTCGGCGTTCGGCGCGCCGCGCGAGGCGCGGCTCGCGCCGGCGAACACGTAGGCGAGATTGTTGTGATAGATCACGGTGTAGCGCGCCGGCACGACGCCGAACTCGGTTTGCGCCGAGCGCACGACGGTCGTGTAGCCCTGCAGACCGTTGACCTCGATGGGCTCGCCCGGCGCGGCGTTCGACCCCGCGAGCAGGCGGGCGAGGAACTCCCGGGGGCCGGTATTGGGCGGCGGCGGATAAGTGCGCATCTGTAGGACGCTGTCCTTCTGCGGTGAAATGGCCACCACCCGGTCCGCCAGATTCTCCACGGTCCAGCCGGTGGGGAACGCCACGGTGAAGCCGAGGTCACCGTGATAGAAGCGATTCCCCTTGAGCACGCCCTGCGCCCGGCTGGTGCCGAAAGGCAGGCCGGCGATGGCCTTGAGAAAGCGTTCGCGGCCGGGATCGGCCTTGGCTTCCGGGTTGCGCAGCTTGTCGGCCGCCTTGACCACTTCACGCAGGCGCTGGTCGTTGTCCGGATGCGTGGCGAACAAGCCGTGGTAGATGCGGGGCTCGCGATTCTCCTCGCGCGCCCGACGCACCTCGAACAGCTCCTGGTTCTTCAGGAGGCGCACCACGTCGATCATGTGCTCCGGGGAGTACCCGATGCGCGCCAGATACTCCGCGCCGAGACGGTCGGCCTCGAGCTCCTGCTCGCGGCCGTAGCCGCTCACCAGCGCGGCACCGGCGTAGCTGGCGAGTCCGGCGATGTCGCCGCTGCGGGTATAGATGCCCACGGCCGCCGCACCGATGTTCGAGAGCACGGACTGGCTTTGTCGGCGCACCGGGTGGCGGGCGGTCACGTGACCGATCTCATGGCCGAGCACGGCGGTCAGTTCGGCCTCCGAGTTCAGGAAGCCCAGAATGCCGCGCGTGATGTAGACGAACCCGCCTCCGGTCGTGAAGGCGTTGATGTCTTCGCTGTCGAGCACCACGAACGTGTACTGCAGGTCGGGGCGGTGACTGGCCTTGGCGGCACGCTGGCCGACCTCGTTGACGTAGTGCTGGAGCCGGGGATCGGGATAGATGCCGCCGTATTGCTGCACCAACAGCGGATGCACTTCCCGGGCACGCTCGATCTCGCCCTTCTCGCTGGAAAACACCAGCTCGGGGCGGCCCGTCACGGGATTGGTCGCACACCCTGTCAGGGCGGCGCCGGCGACGGCCACGAGGAGCAGAACGATGCGCACGGGACGGTTCATCGGCATGGCGGCGTTCCGGAGGTGCAGTCAGCCACTTATAAACCCTGGGCTCCTGCAGCGACAAGGCGGCGCTGACCTCGGTTCCCCGCTACCTGACCGCGCAAACGCAAACGGGGCGCCTGGCGCCCCGTTCAAACTCTCGTATGACGCGCCGCCGCAGCGGCGGGCATCAGCGCGCGTAGCGCTTGCGGAACTTGTCCACGCGACCGCCGCTGTCGACGATCTTCTGTTTGCCCGTGTAGAACGGATGACAGTTCGAGCACACCTCGATCTGCAAGTCATGCCCGAGCGTGGAGCGCGTCTGGAACGTGTTCCCGCAGCTGCAGGTGACGGTGATCTCTTTGTATTCGGGATGGATGCCGGCTTTCATGCCTGATCGAGCGCGATACGCGCCCCCTCAAAAAAGGCCGCCAGTGTAACGGGGCGGCGCGACTGCCGCAAGCTGGGGGTGGCGCGAGCGGTTTTTATCCACAAAACCTGTGGATAACTTTGTGGATGAATGGTTCGACAACGCGCCCAAGGCGCGTCATTCATACGTGCCTGTCACTTTGGTCAAAATTTGATCAGGCCATTTCACCTAGAAATATCAATAACTTACAGATGCCTCCTTAGCCGTCGCTTGTAATATTGTCATCAAAGGCGTGTTCTTCGAGGCGCGCCTCGGGATGTGCATAACCGTTCAGCGCGGGGTCCACAACCATTCAGCGCGGGGTCCACGCAACACATTCACGTGTCGGTAAAATTTGTGCGTGGGTTCACGAACTTGCAGTGATGGACACGTAGGCATTCTGCCGACAGACGTCGGCATCAGGCAGGAAGAGCGCCTGGAGATCATTCAAAAAACGTCGCCCAAGCTCGGTCGGCGCCCACGTTCCGGGTGTCTTCTCGGCCAGCAGACCGCGACGGCAGGCGGCCGCAAGGGCGCCGCCGAGCACGTCGGCCGCCAGGCCCGTGTGGGCGGTGAAGTGCTCGAGCTCGAATCCGTCGAGCAGCCGCAGGGCATTGAGCATGTACTCGAAGGGCAGCTCCTCGGGAGCCACGAGGCGGGATTCGACCACTCGCAATGCGGCACTGCGTGTGAGGTACGTGCGCGGTTGCCTGCAGCGCGCCGTGCGCAGCACGGTGCTCGACCGCGGATCGCTCAGCTTGCCGTGCGCCCCGGCGCCAATGCCGAGGTAGTCGCCGAACCGCCAGTAGTTGAGATTGTGGCGGCAGCGCCGACCGGGTCGCGCATAGGCGGAGACCTCGTATTGCTGATAGCCGTGCCGCGCCAGCCGTTCCTGGCAGGCCAACTGCATGTCCCAGACCTCGTCGTCCGTCGGCAGGCTGGGCGGACGGTGATAGAAAACCGTGCCCGGCTCCAGGGTGAGCTGGTAATGCGAGATGTGCGCCGGGCCGAGCACCAGGGCCGCCTCCAGGTCGGCCAGCGCCTGCGCGGGCGTCTGGCCGGGCAGGCCGTACATCAGGTCCAGGTTGAAGTTCTCGATGCCGGCCGCGTGCAATTCCTCGGCGGCGCGCTCGATGTCGCCGCGACCGTGGATCCGTCCGAGCACGCGCAGATGTCCCTCGTCGAAGCTCTGTGCGCCGAGCGAGACCCGGTTCACCCCGGCTTTCCGGTAGGCCGCGAAGCGCCCGCGCTCGAGCGTGCCCGGGTTGGCCTCCAGCGTGACCTCGAGGTCCGGCGCGCACGCGATGCGCTCGCGCACGCCTCGAAGCAGCTCGCCCACCCAGTCCGGCTCGAACAGACTCGGCGTGCCACCGCCGAAAAACACCGAGACCAGCTCCCTACCGCTGGCACGGGGCAGGTCGTGCTCCAGGTCCTCGAGCAACGCGCGCACGTATTGCGCCTGGGGAAGGCGTGTCGGCGCCGCGTGCGAATTGAAATCGCAGTACGGGCACTTGCGCACACACCACGGGATGTGGACGTACAGCGACAGCGGCGGTGCGAGCAAACGGGGCGCCATCAGAGTCTGGCAATCGAGAACAGGCCTTTCATGAGCCGGATTCTGCGCCTCCTGCCACAGGATGACACGTCCGGCGTGACGCGGACGGCGGCCGCTTGCCCCTCCGGCGAACGGCGCTTCCTCATCGAGCGGCCGCCGGAGCCGCCTGCGGTCGGGTTCAGGCAGAGGGTGGCCGGCGCCCGAGCTGCGCCACGAGCGCGCGCAGCGCCTGGCCCCGGTGGCTCAGGCGGTTCTTCTCCTCGGCGGACAGCTCGGCGACGGTGAGGGGACGGTCGAGCAACTCAAAGATCGGATCGTAGCCGAAGCCGCCCGTTCCGCGCGGCCGGTCCACGATGCGGCCTTCCCAGCTTGCCTGGCAAACCAGCGGAGCCGGATCGAGGGGTCCGCGCAGGTACACGAGCGCACAGCGATAGCGCGCCGTGCGCTGGGCGGGCGGCACGTCGCGCAGCTCGACCAGAAGCTTTTGCAGGTTGTCGGCGTCGGACGCGTCGCCGCCGGCATAGCGCGCCGAGTGGATGCCGGGCGCGCCGCCGAGCGCGTCCACCTCCAGGCCCGAGTCGTCGGCGATCGCCGCCAGGCCGGCCGCGCGGGCCGCATGCCGCGCCTTGAGATTGGCGTCCTCGACGAACGACGACCCCGTCTCCTCGGGCCCGTCCG
>QGUO01000484.1 GCA_003242495.1 Pseudomonadota bacterium
TCTCCGTACACTTCACGCCCTTTTAGGCCGGGTCGCCCCGGCGTCGGAGATTCCTGGAAAGATCATGTACGCCGTCATCGCCACCGGTGGAAAGCAGTATCGCGTCAGCGAAGGTAGCGTTCTGCGCATTGAGAAGCTCGAGGCCGAGGCCGGCGCCGCGGTCGAGTTCGACCGCGTCCTGTTGGTCGGCACGGGTGACCAGGTCAAGGTCGGCACCCCGTATCTCGAGGGCAGCAAGGTGGTCGCCACCGTGCAAAGCCACGGCAAGGGCGATAAGAAGCGGGTGGTCAAGTTCCGCCGCCGCAAGCACTACCTGCGCCAGGGCAACCACCGCCAGCCGTTCACCGAGGTCAAGGTGACCGGCATCGTCGGCGTGTAAGTTGTTGAACCGTTTTCGAGAGAGATTGTCATGGCACACAAGAAGGCAGGCGGTAGCACCAAGAACGGCCGCGACTCCCAATCCAAGCGGCTGGGACTGAAGAAGTTCGGCGGCCAGCTGGTGATTCCGGGCAACATCATCGTGCGCCAGCGTGGCACCCGCTTCCACGCCGGTGACAATGTGGGCGTGGGCACGGACTACACGCTGTTCGCCAAGGTCGCCGGCCGGGTCCAGTTCCGCAAGAAGGGCCCGCAGCAGCGCACCTTCGTGAGCGTCGTGCCGGTGGCGGCTGAATAATCAGCCGTTCGCTCCGCCTCGAATCGGAGATGAAGAACCCCGGCCCGGCCGGGGTTTTTTGTACATATGCGTTTCGTCGACGAAGCAATCATCAAGGTTCACGCCGGCCACGGAGGTCGCGGCGCGGTCAGCTTTCGTCGCGAGAAATTCATCCCCTACGGCGGGCCTGACGGGGGCGACGGCGGCAAGGGCGCCGACGTCTACCTGGTGGCCACCGACGGCATCAACACGCTGGCCGATTTCCGTTACCACCGCACGTTCCGTGCGCCGAACGGGCAACCCGGCCGCAGCCGCGAATGCACCGGCGCGGCGGGCGCGGATCTCGAGATCGCCGTGCCCGTGGGGACCTCGGTGACGGACGCGGACACCGAGGAGCAGCTCGGGGACCTGACGGAGCCGGGCATGCGCCTGCTCGTCGCCAAGGGCGGCAAGGGCGGCTGGGGCAATACCCGCTTCAAGAGCAGCACCAACCGGGCGCCGCGCAAGGCCACGCCGGGTCTCGAAGGCGAGAAGCGCGAGCTGCGGCTCGAGCTCAAGGTGATGGCCGACGTCGGGCTGCTCGGTCTGCCGAACGCCGGTAAATCGACGCTGATCCGTGCCGTTTCGGCGGCCAAGCCCAAGGTCGCGGATTATCCGTTCACCACCTTGCACCCCAACCTGGGCGTGGTGTTCGTGAACGACCACCGCAGCTTCGTCATGGCGGACATCCCGGGCCTCATCGAAGGCGCGGCCGACGGGGCGGGGCTCGGCATCCGCTTCCTCAAGCATCTGCAGCGCACCCGCCTGCTGCTGCACCTGGTGGACATCGCGCCCCCGGATCCGGACGCCGATCCGGTGGCCGACGCCCGCGCCATCGTGAAGGAGCTGAAGCGCTTCAGCCCCGAGCTGGCCGCCAAGGAGCGCTGGCTGGTGCTCAACAAGCTGGATCTGCTGCCCCCCGAGGAGGCCGAGGCCCGGTGCCAGGACATCGTGCGACGCCTGCGCTGGAAGGGGCCGGTGTGGCGCATCTCTGGTCTCGCCCGCCAGGGGACCGAGAGATTGTGTCAGGCCATCATGACCCGGCTGGAGGAGCTGGCGGCGGAAGAACGCGAGGAGGGGGGCCTGGACGCGCGTCACGCCGGCGAGCATCCCTCGGTTTGACGGGCTGGTCTCGAGCGGTAAGCGGCGTGGTCCCGTGCCCGCCCTGCGGGCACAAAAAAGCCGGGCGTTGCCCGGCTTTTTTGTGATTCGAGCTGCGGCGCGCCCTTATTGTTGGGCCACCGTCATGTCCCGCACCTGAGCATTGAGCTGGCTCTTGTGGCGGGCCGCCTTGTTGCGGTGGATGATGCCCTTGTTGACCATGGAGTCGATCACCGGCACGGCGGCCTTCAGCTTCGCCTGGGCCTCTTCCTTGTTACCCGTGGTCACGGCCTTCACCACGCTCTTGATCGCGGTGCGCAGGCGTGAACGGGCAGCCATGTTGCGGGCACGGCGCTTGACTGTCTGGCGGGCGCGCTTCTCGGCGGACTTGATGTTGGCCACGGACCTTACGACTCCAAAAAAGAGCCGCGAATTGTGCCGATGCCGGCCGAGGATGGCAAGAGGCCCCGGCCACGAAAGTTCGCCGGCGCGGCTCGGGTGGCCGTGTGCGGCGGGCGACCCGGCCGGTGCAGGCTACCCGGCGCCGGCGCGCCGCTGCGTGTCCCCGGCAAAGTCTGGATCGCGGGCTCGCGGGCTCGCCCGCACCGGCCTGTCGCGTTTCGGCCGCCCCTGGCCGCGGCGCGCGCCGCCCTTCATCATTGGCGCCCATGACGGATAACAACACACATGAGCCGCCGCGGCGCGGCCTGGCATGACACGCGCCTTTTTCCGCAGTACGGCCATCGTCGGGTTCACGACCTTCCTGTCGCGGGTGACCGGGCTCGCGCGCGACATGGTCTACGCCTCCATGATTCCGGCGGTGGCCCTGGAGGCCTTCGTCCTCGCCAACCAGATTCCCAACCTGCTGCGCCGGCTGTTCGCCGAGGGCGCCTTTTCCCAGGCCTTCGTGCCGGTGGTCGCCGAGTACCGTGCCCGGCGCACCACCGGCGAGGTCCGCGAGCTGGTCGGGGCGGTCGCCGGGACCCTGGGCGCGGCGCTGACACTGCTGTCCATCCTGGGCGTGCTGCTCGCGCCGCTGGTGGTGCTGATCACGGCGCCGGGCTTCAAGCTGAAGGAGGCCGGGCAGTTCGCCCTGGCCGTGGAAATGCTGCGCTGGACCTTCCCGTACGTGCTGTTCGTCTCGTTGACGGCACTGGCGGGCGGGGGCCTCAACAGGCACCACC
>QGUO01000485.1 GCA_003242495.1 Pseudomonadota bacterium
GGATCGCTTCGGCCGGACGCTGGCCGTGGCGATCCTGGGGCTGAGCGCCGCGACCTTCGTGTTCGGCACCCTGCTGCGGGGGATCGCGCCCGCGGAAATGTTCATGATGGTGGTTGCGCTCGCCGCATCGGCCATCCCCGAGGGATTGCCGGCCATCCTGACCGTGACGCTTGCGCTCGGCGTGCAGCGCATGGCCCGGCGCAACGCCATCATTCGCCGCCTGCCGGCCGTCGAGACACTGGGCTCGGTCACGGTGATCTGCTCGGACAAGACCGGTACGCTCACGCGCAACGAAATGACGGTGCAGCGTGTGGTGTGCGCCTCCCAAGTGTTCCACGTGAGCGGCGCCGGCTATGCACCGCACGGCAAGCTGAGCCTCGACGGGCGCGCGGTCGACCCCGGACGTCATCCGGCGCTCGGCCTGGCCATCCGCGCCGCGGTGTTGTGCAACGATGCGCGGCTGTGCGAGGAGGCCGGGTCGTGGCGCGTGGAGGGCGACCCCACCGAGGGTGCGCTGCTCGCCCTGGGCGCCAAGACCGGTTTGACCAGGCAGCTGGCGCACTCGTCCTGGCCGCGGCTCGATTGTATTCCGTTCGAGTCACAGCATCGCTTGATGGCCACCCATCATCGCGACGGCGACGGTGAGCCGTGGATCTTCGTCAAGGGCGCGCCCGAGCGCATTCTCGAGATGTGCTCCGCGCAGATCGTCCAGGGCGAGCAGCGGCCGCTCGACGTCGATTATTGGCGCAGGATGGCGGCCGACACCGCCGCCCACGGCCTGCGCGTGCTGGCGCTGGCCTGCAAGCGCGCCGCACCGGCGGGAGCCAGCCTGGAGTTTGCTGACCTGGAAGCGGGCTACGTGATGCTTGCCCTGGTCGGGATCATCGATCCGCCGCGCGAGGAGGCGGTGCGCGCGGTGCACGAGTGCCACCGAGCCGGCATCCGGGTGAAGATGATCACCGGTGATCATCTGGAGACGGCGCGCGCCATCGGCGCGCAGCTCGGCATCGGGGTGGGCAAGCCGGCCATGAGCGGCGCGGAGGTGGCGCTCATGGACGATGCCACGCTGCGCGGGGTCGCGATGACGGTGGATGTCTTCGCGCGGGCGAGCCCCGAGCACAAGCTGCGACTGGTGCAGGCCTTGCAGGAGGGGCGCCAGGTCGTGGCCATGACCGGCGACGGCGTGAACGATGCACCGGCGCTCAAGCGCGCCGATGTCGGCGTGGCGATGGGCCTGAAAGGCACGGAGGCGGCCAAGGAAGCGGCCGACATGGTGTTGGCGGACGACAATTTCGCCACCATTGCCGCAGCCGTGCGCGAGGGGCGGGCCGTATACGACAATCTGAAGAAGTTCATTTTGTTCATGCTGCCCACCAACGGGGGGGAGGCGCTGGTGGTGATCGCCGCCATCCTGTTCGAGCTCGCCCTGCCGCTCACGCCCGCGCAGGTGTTGTGGATCAACATGGTCACCTCCAGCACGCTCGGTCTGGCACTTGCCTTCGAGCCTGCCGAGGGCGATATCATGACCCGTCGGCCGCGACCGCCCGATGAGCCGCTCTTGTCGGCATTCTTCGTCTGGCGCGTGATCATGGTGTCGGTCCTGATGATGACCGGCACGCTCGGGCTGTTTCTCTGGGAGCTGAGCAACGGCACGGGGCTCGAGACTGCGCGGACCTTGGCCGTCAACGCCGTGGTCGCCGCGGAGATGTTCTACCTGTTCAACAGCCGGTTCATCTTCGCACCGGTGCTGAGTCGCGAGGGGCTCACCGGCAACCACTACGTGCTGCTGGTGGTCGCCGTGTGCGTCGCGCTGCAACTCGCCTACACTTACGCGCCTTTCATGCAGGCGGTGTTCGGTTCGACGGGTCTTGCCCCGCTCGATTGGGCCAAGGTGGCGGCTGCAGGCCTGCTGGTGTTCGGCGTGGCCGAACTCGAGAAGCTGGTGATGCGGCGCTGGCATCCGCTGCCAGGGCTGGCGCCTGGCCGGGCTTGAACGCCGTCGCCGGTGCGCGCTTGCATACCTGATCCGGCAGCGAGCCGGCGCCCGCACCCGCGTCGCCGCGCTCGCTCGCGTCCCCGGCGCGATGGGGCTGCAGGTGCCGGCGACGAGCCGGCGCGGCGCATCATGCGCAAGATTCTTACATCACAGATTCTTGCCTTGGTGTACGGCTAACATTGGTATTCTTTCGTCGGCTCCGACCGGCGGAGTTGGACGTTCCAGACCACTGTATATGATCGAATTCTTCAAGGGGCCGCGCCCTCGCGGCAGACGATGCTGCTCTCGCTGATTCTGATTCTGCCGTTCCTGGGCAGCCTGTGCGCCGCGTTCATGCCGGCGAACGCGCGCAATGCCGAAGCATGGCTGTCCGGCCTCGTTGCGGCGGCCTGTGCCGTGCTCATCGCGATGCTCTATCCGGAGGCAGCCGGCGAGGGCGGGTTGCGTGCGTCGGTGCAATGGCTGCCGCAATTCGGGTTGGAGCTGTCGCTGCGCATGGACGGCTACTCATGGCTGTTCGCCATGCTGGTGGCGTTCATGGGCGTGCTCGTGGTGCTGTACGCCCGCTATTACATGTCGCCGGAAGATCCGGTGCCGCGATTCTTCGCGTTCCTCCTGGCCTTCATGGGCGCGATGCTCGGCATCGTCCTGTCCGGCAACCTGATCCAGCTGGTGGTGTTCTGGGAGCTGACCAGTCTCACCTCGTTCATGCTGATCGCGTACTGGTATCACCGCGCCGAGGCGCGACGCGGTGCGCGCATGGCGGTGATCGTGACGGTCGCGGGCGGCTTGTGCCTGTTCCTCGGGGTGCTGATGATCGGCGAGATCGTCGGCAGCTACGATCTCGACGCCGTGCTCGCCTCCGGGGATGCCATTCGCCAGCATCCCTGGTATTCGGCGGTGGTCGTGCTGGTGGCGCTGGTGCCGCTCGCCCAGACGCCGCGGTTCCCCTTCCCCTTCTGGCTGCCGCATGCCCTGTC
>QGUO01000486.1 GCA_003242495.1 Pseudomonadota bacterium
CGAGCGCCACGTTGTTCTCGGTATTGCGCACCCGAGCCGCCCAGGGCGCCTGCGCGGGATCGCGTGCGCGCAGCGCGGCAAGATAGCGGTCGAGGACAGCGTACAGCGCCTCGCGCGTGGGACGGAGCGGACTGGCATTCGACTGGCTGAGCATCGTTCCCCCCTCGGACTGGACGGCGGCATGCAATGTCGAGCAAGTCTTTTGCCGCTCGTGCGCCCGCGCGCTTGCGCTTGCACCGCGCGCGGCGCACGTCGCAGGCTGCGAGCTCACGGGATTCTAGCCGTCGCAGCGTGCGCCTGCCTGTCAATTCTTGATTGCACGCAATCATAACCTCTGATACAGATGCTGCGATTCGAATCTCGTCTTCTCGGGGGGAATGGTCGATGACGACGGAACGAGACAAGCTGGACCGTCGGTCCTTCATGGGCGCGGCGCTGGGAGCGGCAGCAGGCGCTGCCTCGTTGATATCGTCCGGTGCGCACGCGGCCGATGCGCCGGCAGCGGCGAGCGGTCCGTCCATGGGCAGCGACGGTGCGCCGCCCGCGAGCGGGCCGCGGTTGTATCGCGTCGAGGCCGACCTGCGCGATTGCGAAGTCGAAGGCAAGATCCCCACGGACCTGAACGGC
This sequence comes from Pseudomonadota bacterium, assembly GCA_003242495.1. GTDB lineage: Bacteria > Pseudomonadota > Gammaproteobacteria > Steroidobacterales > Steroidobacteraceae > Steroidobacter. The sequence goes on from QGUO01000486.1 coordinate 628, forward strand.
GCGTTCTATCGCGTCGGCCCGGACTTCCAGTATCCGATGCATCCCGGCAACATTCCCTTCGACGGCGAAGGGCATGTCGGCATGTTCCGCTTCCGCAACGGCCGCGTGGATTTCCGCAGCCGTTTCGTGCGCAACGAGCGCTGGCTGGCCCAGGACAAGGCGGGTCGTGCGCTGTTTCCGATGTACCGCAACCCCACCATGGACGATCCGAGCGTCAAGGGGTTGAGCCGCAGCACCGCCAACACGCACATCATCAATCATCGCAATCTGCTGCTGGCGCTCAAGGAAGACAGTCCGCCGGACGCGCTCGACCTGCTGACCCTCGAGACCGTGCAGCCGAGATACACCTTCGACGGCCAGTTGCCGAGCGAGACGTTCACCGCGCATCCCAAGGTCGACTCGGAGACCGGCGACATCATTGCCTTTGGCTACGAGGCCAAGGGCTTCGGCACCGATGACGTCTCGGTCTTCCAGATCACGCCGGCCGGCAAGATCGTGTGGAACGCCTGGATCAAGGTGCCGTACGTCGGCCTGCTGCATGATTTCGCCGTCACCCAGAAGCACATCGTGTTCTATGTGATTCCGCTGGCGTTCGACGAAGAGCAGATCAAGCGCGGCGGCATCCACTGGTCGTGGGACGGCAGCAAGCCGACCTACTTCGGCATCATGCGCCGCGGCGGCGATGGCAAGGACATTCGCTGGATCAAGGGCCCGACACGCAGCGCCACCCATGTCATGGGCGCCTTCGACGACGGCAACCGGGTCTATGTCGACGTGGAGATGTCGGAATCGAATCCCTTCCCGTTCATGCCCATGCGTGGCGGTGAGGCCTGGGATCCGATCGCCGGCGCGAGTCGCATCACGCGCCTCTCGGTCGACATGTCGCGCAGGAATCCGCGGGAGTACGGCATCGAGGTCATGTATCCGCATCACCTCGGTGCGCTGCCACGGCAGGACGACCGTTACAACACCATGCCGTACCGCTACGGCTTCCTGCCCTGCCCGGACCCGAATCCCAAGGATCCGTCCAAGCGCCCGAGCGCGTGTTATGCGCGTTTCGATCACCAGACGCGCAAGACACAGCTCTTCAACGCGGGCCCCAACACCACGCTGGCGGAATGCTGCTTCGCACCGCGCAGCAAGGACGCCCCGGAAGGCTCGGGCTACCTGATGGGCGTGGCCAGCCGCCTGGACGAAGGCGGCCGGGCCGACCTGGTGATCCTCGACGCCGAGCACATCGACGAGGGCCCGATCGCCACCGTGAAGCTGCCGATCCGCATCGCCGGTCAGATCCACGGCTGGTGGGTACCCGAGGAACAGCTTCCCACCGAGGCCTAGGCGGTCGCGCGCGGCGTCTGCACGGCCCCGGGCAGACGCCGTCGTTCCGGTGGTGCGGCGCGCCGCGCGCGTTCGTCCGGGTGCGCGAGGCTGCGGCAGCTGACCTCGACCCGAGCCTGCGGCGCGCACGATCGGCGAGCTGCGCGGCCGGCCTTCGCGCCGGTACCGCACCGGGATTTTGCGTCGCAAAACCCCTCATTGCTGCAGTGCCTCGACCTGCCCCATGGGCCGCTCATGCCGGCGCTACGCACCGCGCAGGCGCGTTCGGAACGATACTGAGGAGGTTGCCCGCGATCGGGCGTGCGGCCTCGGCGACCCCGGATACCTGGTCACCCCGGCGAACGTCACGGCATGGCGACAGACCGCCACACAGGTTGACAAAACTCCAGCTTCGCGCACGGGTGGCATTGGTAGGATCTGTCGTGGAATGAGTCACTTGCAGGTTCGTCATCCGTCGGTCCACCTGGTCCGGCCTCGACATCGGCCCGGGCGCGCCAGGCGCGCGACGAGCCGCCGGAGCGATCCCAACGACATGCGGCGATACATCCGATAGCACCATGCGTTTGCCACCCTCTCTTCTCGCAGCCGGACTCAGTCTGCTTCCCCTGTGCCTGTGGGGCGGCGTCGCCTCCGCCGAGGCGGCTGGGTCCGCCAGGACGCCTGCCGCCAAGCCCGCACACCCGGCGCTCGACACATCCGAGCTGGAGCGTCGCTGGGGGTTGATCGAGAACTACTGTCTCGAATGCCACAACTACACGGACTGGGCGGGCGGCGTGGCCCTCGACACCATGGATCCGTCCACGGTGGCCGAGGAAGCGGAAGTCTGGGAAGAGGTGATCCGCAAGCTGCGCGGGCGGCTCATGCCGCCGGCCGACGAGCCGCAGCCCGAAGCGACCGAGATCAAGGCGTTCGTCGCGGCCCTGGAGAACCATCTCGACCGTGCCGCCGCCGCCAATCCCAATCCCGGCACCGTGTCCCTGCATCGCTTGAACCGGGCCGAGTAC
>QGUO01000060.1 GCA_003242495.1 Pseudomonadota bacterium
GCGCATCCGCCCGTTGGTCCAGGTCATGGTCTTCTGCGGGTCGAACAGCAGGTCCTCGTCGGGCCCGGTGCTCCAGGCGGTCCAGACGCGCTTGCCGGTCTTGGCGTCATAGGCGATCAGCCGGCCGCGCACCCCGAACTCACCGCCGGAGATGCCGGTGATGACCTTGTCCTTGAACACATGCGGCGCATTGGTGTTGGTTTCGCCGATCTTCGGATCGCCGTTCTTCGCCGTCCAGACCACCTTGCCGGTCTCGGCGTTGAGCGCGACCAGCGTGGTGTCGGCCTGTTGCAGGTAGATGTTGCCGTGACCGTAGGCGAGCCCGCGGTACACAGTGTCGCAGCACATCACCGGCACGACGCTCGCGTCCTGCTTGGGCTCGTATTTCCACTTGAACGTATGATCCCTGAGGTTCACCGCCATCACGTTGTTCGGGAATGGCGTGTGGATGTACATGGTGTCACCGATCACCAGCGGCGAGCCCTCATGACCGCGCAGCACGCCGGTGGACAGCGTCCAGGCAACCTGTAGCTGACCGACATTGCTGGCGTTGATCTGGTCCAGCTCGCTGTAGCGCTGGTTCGCGTAGTCGCCGGCCTGGGCTGCCCAGTTCTTGGAGTCGGCCATGGCCTTCTCGAGATCCGGTGCCGCGCTGGCACCGCCCGTACATACGACGGCCGCGGCGACCGCGAGGCAGCCGCCAACGACACGCCAAGCATACCTGTGTTTCATGTCCAATCCCCCGTGATCGCAAATTGATGTACTTTCAACATCCGTTTCCACGGCGTACGATCATCTCGGACCGTACCACCGTCGCAACCAATGTGAGGCTGCGTATGACGATGCAATCCGTATGCCATGAACGTTCCAAGGGGCGCTTCATGCGGTTCGTCAGGCCGACATCCATAGGTATCCTCGCCCTATGCAGCACGCTATGGGTATTTACCGAGGCGCTTTCCGATCCCGCCTGCAACGACTATCCGACCATCGCACGCATCGAATACGTCCACGAGTGCATGGCGGCCCATGGCAGCGAGTACGCCAGCATGTACCAATGTGCCTGCGTCATCGACCGCCTCGCCACGCAGCTCACCTATGACGAATTCCTGGAGGCGTCCACCTTTGCGCGCTACGCCGACCTGCCGGGCGACACTGGCGCGGTGTTCCGCGATTCGGACACCGGCCGCAAGCTCACCAAGCGCCTGAAGGGCATGGAGAGCGAGGCATACCGCTCCTGCGGACTGCCTCCGGCAGAAGAGTAGGCTTCTCGCCGCGCGCTCATCGGGAATGCCGCCACAGGGCATCAGAACGACAGGTACGCGCCGATGTTGAAGTTGCTGCTGTCGTTGCGGATGCCATTGTGTGATCTCGATTTCACGTCCGTGAACTCGGCGAGCAGGATCAGGTTCTCGGTCAACGAGTGGTACACGCCGATGGTGTACTTCTCGTTGCTTTTCACCAGCGCGCTGGACAGCTCGCCGGACGCCAGATCCAGATTGCTCTCGCCGTAGTTCACGCCGAGCTTGGTGCTGCCGAGCTCGTACGTGATCTGCGCAAGGAAGCCGTCGGAGTCGCGCTCGTTCCCGAGGCCGTCGTCCCCGAAGAAGAACAGCCCGGTGGTCCCGACCCCCTCTCCCGAGTAGTACCAGCCGAGGATCTCGAGGGGGCCGAACGTCAGCTTGCCGCCGATGTCGAACGCCCAGCTGTCGAAGTCCGCGGCATCCGCGACGCCTTCGTGCTCCTGCCAGAGAACCGAGGCGGACACGTATACCGGCCCGTTCTCATAGGCCACCTTGCCGTGGACGCCCGGGCTGCCCTCCGGCGTCGGCACGCCCTGCAGGATGGGCTCGAGCGGATCGAACACGCCGATGGTCAGCGTGAACCCCGCCAGATCCGGCGTGGTGTAATTGATCTGCGCAAGCCAGTCGGTGTAGATGTAGCCGAGGCCGATCGAGCCCAGCGAGGTGTTCGCGGGAGCCGCCATGTTGGTGTTGGCGGCGCCCACTCCGGGCAGGGTCATGTCGTTCAGGATCGCATCGGCGCCGAACAGTCCGATGTTGCGACCCAGGGTGAAGGTGCCCATGCGGTCGTTGCCGAAGGTCATATAGACCTGGCGCACGTCCAGTCCGGTCGTACCGAGTGCCGTGTTGGTGCCAAACGGCTCGGCGCCCTGCTGCAAGTTGGGGCTGCCGCCGTCGTTGGTGCTGATGCCCGGGAAGAACCCGAAGGTGACCGACAGGTCGTAGCCTTTCTGCGTCGTCGAAGCGCCGATGGCCAGCGCTGCGGGCAGCAGGCCGTTGCTGATCGAGGAACTGCGCTCCCGGCCGGCGGCGCCACGGCAGGCCAATCCGCCGACGACCGCGGCCACGGTCTCTTCCTCGCAATCGGCGTTGATGTAATGGACGTTGACGTTGCCGGTCGCGCTGAACGTCCAATCGCCCGCCGAGAGTTCCACCGCCGCGGCGGGCGCTGTGCAGCATACCGCCAACACTGCCGGCAGGATGATCGACCGTGCCATGAGCGCACGCAGCCGCACGAGCGCGGCCATCAGCTGTGTTGCCCGCATTGGACTTCCCCCTATAAAGTAGCCCATCCGGCGTAGCCCGTTTGCAACGCACGCACGCACGACGAAGTGCAATGCGCGAAGGCTAAAGCAAGCGTTATGCCATAGCCTGCGGACGTTGCAGGAATGCCGCGGCAGTGAGCCGCTTGGGGGAGCAATGGCTCAAGGCGACCATGCGGCAGGTCTTGACGGTGCACGTCATTGCCCGCTCAATCGGAGCACCCGGACATGCGCCGTGTGGGGGATGTACGAAAGTCGCGACACTGTCGCGGAACAACTGAAACAGCTGGCGCATTCGCTCGGAGCTTTTCGGCGCTGTTCGGGCCTGAGACCAGGCCCGCAGAGCCCGTTGCCAACGACGAGGCGATTGCCTCGGGGAGGGGGGGATGAACGAACCGACTCCGATGCAACATTCGGCCGAGGTCATGCGCTTCGTGCACGGCACGGGCGCCGATGTGGCCGATCGTGAGCTGCACAGCACTGCCATCGGCGATTCATGGCGACGCTGCGTGCTCGATTACTCGCTCGACCCTGCATCGCGCTGCACGCCGGTGGTGCTCGATCAGCGCGCCCTGACCGAGCGCCTTGCGCGACACGCCGAGCTGGTACAGATCGCGTCGGCCGAGATCGACTGGCTGTATGAGTACATCGCCGCCTCGGACTATGCGCTGCTGCTCACCGACGCGAGCGGCGTGGTGCTCTACGAGCGGGCCGATCCCAATCTGCGTTCCACCTTGCGCGCCGCCAACCTGATCGTCGGGGCCGACTGGAGCGAGCAGCAGGCGGGCACCAACGGGATCGGCACCTGCATCGCAGTGAAACATCCCATCACCGTGCACCGCGACGAGCACTTTCACGCCTGTCACATCAGCCTGTCGTGCTCGGGCGCTCCCATCCACGATCCGGCCGGCGCGCTCGTGGCCGTGCTGGACGCCTCCACGGTCGCCGCACGCGATACACGCGCCAGCCAGGCACATACCATGGCGCTCGTGCACCTTTCGGCGCAGCTCATCGAAAAACACCTGTTTCTGCGCCATTTCCGCCATGGCACCATCCTGCGCTTCCATGCGCGCCCGGAGCTGGTGAACCTGCAACACGATGCGGCGCTGGCGCTGTCCGACGACGCCAAGGTGGTGGCCGCCGATGAAATGGCGATCCGGCTGCTCGGCGCGGGTAGCCGCGAGGAACTCGTCGGACGCCCCATCGAGGAGATCTTCGACGTGCGCGCCGAGGAGTTGATCGATCCGATCCGCTTCGGCCAGCCGGCCCTGCGGCCGGTGCGCGATGTGCTGCTCGGGCATCGCTTCTATGCCAGCGTGGCCCATGGCGAGGGCTGTGCCAGGACCTCCTTCGTGCGTCCCGCGGAGCGCACCTGCGCCGGCACGCACGAGGTGCTGCACCTCGAGCCCGCCACCGCCCGCAAGACCACCTTCAAGCTCGAAGATCTCGCCGGCGAGGACCCGCAGATGCGCCGCAACGTCCGCAGCGCGCGGCGCATCGCCGCATCACGCGTGCCCGTGATGATCCAGGGGGCCACCGGGGCCGGCAAGGAGGTGTTCGCGCGGGCGCTGCATGCGGCCAGCGATCGTGCATCGCGGCCGTTCGTGGCGCTGAACTGTGCGGCCATCCCCGAGTCGCTGATCGAGAGCGAACTGTTCGGCTATCGGCCCGGCGCGTTCACCGGGGCTCGGCGCGAGGGGATGAAGGGCAAGATCCTGCAGTCCTCGGGCGGTACGCTGTTTCTCGACGAGATCGGCGACATGCCGCTCGCACTGCAGACCCGCTTGCTGCGCGTCCTGGAGGAACAGGTCGTGGTACCGCTGGGCGGCGAGACGCCCGTGCCGGTGGATCTGCGGGTGATCTGCGCCTCCCACCAGAATCTGCGGGCCATGATCGCACGCGGCCAGTTCCGCGAGGACCTCTACTATCGGCTGAACGGCATCACGCTCGAGCTGCCGCGCCTCGCGCAGCGGACCGACAAGGAGCGCTTGATCCGCGAGCTGCTCGTGGCCGAAACCAGCGACGGCCGCCCCGCGGCGATCGAGATGGATGCCTTCCAATGCCTGCTCGCCTACGACTGGCCGGGCAACATCCGTGAGCTGCGCAATGTCATCCGTACGGCGCTCGCCATCTGCGATGGCGGCGTCGTGCGCCGCAAGGACCTGCCGACCGAGGTTCGCGAGGGCAGCACCTACGATTCGAAGAATCCGCACCTCCCCGAAACGACGCCCGAGGCAACCGCGTCGAGCGTCCACGGCAGCACCGCGCCGCCCTCTCGCGTCCCGCGCAGCCCGCTCGAGGAAGCCGAGCGCGAGGCGCTGTTGCGCGCCATCCGCAACCACGATGGCAACATGTCGCACGCCGCGCAGGCGCTCGGCGTCAGCCGCAGCACCTTGTACCGGCGTTGCAAGCGGCTCGACATCCCGCTCCTGCGCATGCGAGGCGTGTTGGTGTAGGAGTCGCCTGGAAAGGCGCCGCGGGCAGGCCCCGGCGCCTGCCCGACGAGGCTCCCCGGCCGGATCGGTCGGGCGCCACAGGCCCGCCAGGGCGCGCCCTGCGACGGCACGGCCGACGGAACGACATGCCGCCGTCGGCCCTTGGCATGCAACCTGCTTCTCCCGGTGGGAGGCGCCGCGTCTCGGTGCGCGTGCCTCGTGCTGGGGATGCAACATGTCGAAAGACCGCGGCCGGCGGACAACCGTGAGCGGCAGCAAGAAGCGCCGCGCCGGAACCAGTCTCGCGGGCGCGCTGTGCCTCGCGCCGGGAGTGCGGCTCGAGCGCGGCGACCGCCGGGACACACCGGTGCTGCTGTGTCCGGAAGGGCAGGTCCATCTCAACCGCGGTGCCGCGGCCATCATCCGCCTTTGCGACGGCTCGCGCCGTCGCGACGACATCGTCGCCGAGATCGTCCGGCGTGCGCACGGCCGGCTCCTCGAGACCGACGTCGGCGAATTTCTGGACGCGGCACGGTCCCGCGGCTGGATCGTGGAAGTGCCCTCGATCTGACCATGCCCAGAGGCCGGGGATGCAGAGCCGCCCGGACACGCCCGCTCGGCGGCGGGCGGCGCGCTCCCCTTGCCTGGTCGGGCTACAGGCGCGCGGGGTCTGCGGCGACCACGCCCTCCGCCCCCGACTGCACGGTGCGCGCCAGAGCCAGAGCCTGCGGCAACACCTGGCTCGCGTAGAAGCGTGCAATCTGCAGCTTCGCCCCATAGAACCCGGGGTCTGCATCGTGGCGGCTTGCCGCGATCGCCTGCGACTTCGCCATCAGCCAGCCGCCGATGACCACCCCGCTGAGCATCAGGTAGGGCACGGCCACCGCCTGCGCGTGCTCGAGCCCCCGGGCCAGCAGCCCGAGCAAGGCCTCGGTGGACGTCCGCAGCAGCTCGATGCCCTCCAACGCGGCACGCTTCGTGGCGCGCAGCCCATCGTCCGCTTCCGGCAGCGCCTCGACCTCCGTCGACATCTCCGCGATGAGCGCGCGCATTGCCGCACCGCCGTCGCGCCCCACCTTGCGGCCGATCAGGTCGCCTGCCTGGATGCCCGTCGTGCCTTCGTAGATGGCCGTAATGCGCGCATCGCGCAGCAACTGCGCCGCGCCGGTCTCCTCGATGTAGCCCATGCCGCCGTGCACCTGTATGCCGAGCGAGGTGCTCTCGATGCCGACCTCGGTGGACCATGCCTTGACGATGGGAATGAGCAGGTCGCCGCGCGCCTGCGCGGCGGCGCGCATGTCCGCGTCCGGATGATGCCGCGCCACATCGAGATGGTAGGCCGTGTACAGCGTGAGCGCCCGCGACGCATCGGTGCAGGCCTTCATCGTGAGCAGCATGCGCTTGACGTCCGAGTGGTAGGCGATGGGCAACGAGGTGCCTGCCGTCGCGGACGCGTGGCCGGCGGGCCGGCCCTGGATGCGGTTGCGGGCCCACTCGAGGGCCTGTTGATAGGCCCGCTCGCCCATTGCATAGCCTTCGAGCCCGACCGCCAGCCGCGCGCCGTTCATCATGATGAACATGTATTCGAGGCCGCGGTTGGGCTCCCCGACCAGGTAGCCGATGGCGCCTTCGCGATCACCGTACGCCAGCACGCAGGTCGGACTCGCGTGGATGCCGAGCTTGTGCTCGATGGAGACACAGCGGACGTCATTGGGACGGCCGAGGCTGCCATCCTCGTTCACCAGCACCTTGGGCACGATGAACAACGAAATGCCCTTGGTCCCCTCCGGCGCACCCTCGATGCGCGCCAGCACCAGGTGCACGATATTGGGCGTGTAGTCGTGATCGCCGTAGGTGATGAAAATCTTCTGGCCGTAGAGTCGATAATGATCGCCCTCGGGAACCGCGCGCGTGCGGATGGCGCCGAGATCGGAGCCCGCCTGCGGCTCGGTCAGGTTCATGGTGCCCGCCCACTCACCGGTCACCATCTTCGGCAGCCAGAGCGCCTGTTGCTGCGCCGAGCCGCAGCGATGCAGCGCATCCACGGCTCCCTGTGTCAGCATCGGACAGAGTTTGAAGGACAGGTTCGCCGAGCCCCACAGCTCCTCGACCGCCGTGCCGAGCAGCATCGGCGCGCCTTGTCCGCCATGCTCCTGCGGGGCCCGCAGTTGCGGCCAGCCGCCCTCGACGAACTTCTCGTAGGCCTGCTTGAACGCATCGGGCATGCGGACGCCCTCGGGCGTCCAGCGCGCCCCCTCCCGGTCGCCGACGACGTTGATCGGCGCCAGCACCTCCTCGGCGAAGCGAGCGGCCTCCTCCAGGATCGAATCCGCGAGCTCGGCGGAATACTCCGCGTGCGCCGGACATGCCGTGAGGCGGCTGTCGTCGATCAGCTCGTGCAGAACGAACTGCAGCTCACGGACCGGTGCTTTATAGCTCATCTTCGCTCTCCCCTGCTCCTGACTTACATGCTGCGCCGATACCGGCCGCCGACATCGTACAACGCATGCGAGATCTGCCCGAGCGAGCAATGGCGCACCGCCTGCATCAGCTCGGCGAACGTGTTGCGCCCGGCGGTCGCGGCAGCCTGCAGGCTCGCGAGCGCCGCGCCGCTGGACTCGGCGTGGCGCGCCTGGAACTCGCGCACCGCCGCGACCTGCGCCTGCTTCTCTTCCTCCGTGGAACGGATCAACGCGGCGCTCTGATGGCCTGCCGCAGCATCGTCCGCGGACAGGAAGGTGTTCACGCCGATGATCGGCAAGCTGCCGTCGTGCTTGCGGCGCTCGTAGTACATGCTCTCCTCCTGGATCTTGCCGCGCTGATACATGGTTTCCATGGCGCCGAGCACGCCGCCGCGCTCGGACAACGCCTCGAACTCCCGGTATACGGCCTCCTCGACCAGGTCAGTGAGCGCCTCCATGAAAAAGGATCCCTGCCACGGATTCTGGTTCGCGTTCACGCCCAGCTCGCGATTGATGATGAGCTGGATGGCCATCGCGCGACGCACGCTGTCCTCGGTGGGCGTGGTGAGCGCCTCGTCGAAGGCGTTGGTATGCAGCGAATTACAGTTGTCGAACAGCGCATACACCGCCTGCAGCGTAGTGCGGATGTCATTGAACTGGATCTCCTGCGCATGCAACGAGCGTCCCGAGGTCTGCACATGATACTTGAGCATCTGGCTGCGCGGCCCGGCGCCGTACAGATCGCGCAGCGCACGCGCCCAGATGCGACGGGCCACCCGCCCGATCACGGCGTACTCCGGGTCCATGCCATTGGAGAAGAAGAACGAGAGATTCGGCGCAAAATCGTCGATTTTCATGCCGCGCGCCAGGTAGTACTCGACGATGGTGAACCCGTTGGCAAGCGTGAAGGCGAGCTGCGTGATCGGGTTGGCGCCGGCCTCGGCGATGTGATAGCCGGAAATCGACACCGAGTAGAAGTTGCGCACCTTGCGCTCGATGAAGTACTGCTGCACGTCGCCCATCATGCGCAGCGCGAACTCCGTCGAGAAAATACAGGTGTTTTGCGCCTGGTCCTCCTTGAGGATGTCGGCCTGCACGGTGCCGCGCACCGTGGCGAGCGCCTCGTCGCTCAACCGGGCGTACTCTTCGGCGGTCAGCACGCCGGGGGCGATCAGGTCCTGTCCACTGAGCCCCAGCAGCGCAAGGCCGAAGCCGTCGTGGCCGGGCGGCAGCGCGCCCGAATACGTCGGCACACGCGCGCCGCGCGCGCGAATGGCCGCGTGCAGCGCGGCGATGCGTTGTTCGGCGGCAGCCCAGCGCCCCTCCGCTCTTAGAAAGCGCTCGATGCGCTGGTCGATGGCGGTGTTCATGAACATCGCCAGGATCATCGGCGCCGGGCCGTTGATGGTCATGGAGACCGACGTGTTGGGTGCGCACAGGTCGAAGCCCGAGTAGAGCTTCTTCATGTCATCGAGGGTGGCGATCGACACGCCGGAGTTGCCGACGCGACCGTAGATGTCGGGTCGCAGGTCGGGATCCTCGCCGTACAGCGTCGTCGAATCGAACGCGGTGGACAGGCGCGTGGCAGGGTGTCCGCGCGCCAGATAATGGAAACGCCGGTTGGTGCGCTCCGGGCCGCCTTCGCCGGCGAACATGCGCGTGGGGTCTTCCTGTTCGCGCCGGTACGGATACACGCCGCCGGTATAGGGATGGCTGCCGGGCAGATTCTCGCGCAGGATGAACGACAGGATCTCGCCCCAGTCGCCGCTCAAATCGCGGTGCCTGGGCAACGCGATCTTGGGGATACGATTGCCGCTCAGCGACTCGGTGTAATTCTCGACCGTCACGGTGCGACCGCGCACCTGGTAGGAGTATGTCTGCGCCGAGATATCCGCCACGCGTCGTGGCCAGCGCTGCAGCTCGGCGATGTGGTGCGCACCGAGCTGCGTCAGCGCATGGTTGTAGGCCGCCCTGAGCGCCCGGCGCGTGGCGTCCGCGCTCTCCTCCTGTAGCGCGGCCGACGCATAGGGTGTCAGCGGCGCCGGCAATTGCCCATCGTGCAGCGCCCGCAGCGACTCGTAGATGGCATACGCGCGACGTGCGGCTGCCACGGCCGCCTCGATGTCGTCGCGCACGCGCCGGCCATGCTCGGCGATCTCGGCGAGATATTGCGCGCGCGTGCCGGGGATGAGCGGATCGCGCGTCACGAACCGTGTGGGTCCGACCTCCGTCACCCGCCAGGACGGCAGCTCCCGCCCGGCGTCCGCCTGCGCAGCAAGACGGGCGCGCCGCGCTTCCAGCAGCTCGCACAACGCGCCGAACAGGCGATTGACGCCCGGATCGTTGAACCGGCTGGCGATCGTCGGAAACACCGGGATCTCATCGTCGGTCACGCGCGGCCGCTCGGGATGGTTGCGCCGCCATTGCTTGCGAACATCGCGCAGCGCATCCTCCGCACCGCGCTTTTCGAACTTGTTGAGCACGAGCAGGTCGGCGAAATCCAGCATGTCGATCTTCTCGAGCTGGCTGGCCGCGCCGTATTCACTGGTCATGACGTACAGCGAGATGTCGGCGACATCCGCGATCTCGGTGTCCGACTGGCCCACGCCGGCGGTCTCCACCACGATGAGATCGAAGCCGGCCAGCTGGAGCAGACCGATCACGTCCGCGAGCACGGCGCTGGTCGCCAGGTGCTGGCGGCGCGTGGCGAGCGAGCGCATGAACACATTCTCGGCGGCCAGCGAGTTCATGCGAATGCGGTCACCGAGCAAGGCCCCGCCCGTGCGTCGGCGCGTGGGATCCATGGCGACCACCGCGATCTGCCGCTCGGGGAAATGCCGCAGGAAGCGCTGCAGCAGCTCATCCGTGAGGCTCGACTTGCCCGCCCCGCCGGTTCCGGTGATGCCGATCACCGGCGCACGATGAGGTTCCCGCGGGGCCGTTTCGGCAATGGCCTGGCGCACCGGCTCGCCGTCCGGCTCGCCCGGACGCGTGGCCTCCAGCACCGAGATCGCGCGCGCGAGCAACGCATGATCACGCGGATTGGGCGGCGCGAACGACCACGGCGGGCGACGCACCTTGCGCACGCGCTCGAACACATCCTCGATCATGCCGTCGAGGCCCAGCCTCCGCCCGTCCTCGGGCGTGTAGATCTTCTCCACGCCGAGCCGCTCGAGCTCGGCGATCTCGTGCGGCGCAATGGTGCCGCCACCGCCCACGATCACGCGGATATGCTCGGCCCCGCGCTCGCGCAGCATCTGCACCATGTAGGCGAAATATTCGTTGTGGCCCCCCTGGTAGGACGAGACGGCCACGGCATGTGCATCCTCCTGGATCGCGGCGCGCACGACCTCCGCCACGCTGCGGTTGTGTCCGAGGTGCACGACTTCCGCGCCGCGGTTCTGCAGCAGCCGGCGGATCATGTTGATCGCTGCGTCGTGGCCGTCGAACAGCGATGCGGCGCTCACGAAGCGCAGCGGTGTCTGCGCCGCCGGCGTGGGCTCGGCGGTGTGCGTCTCGTGGACACTGTCGCTCGCCCGGCGCATGCTCAATGCTCCCTATCCCGCACTCGGTTGATTCGGCTCAGGACCCGATCCCGTCCGCGACCTTCTGCTGCAGACTGATGCCGGCCACTTCGTAACCCTTGCGAAAGTCGCGTATATGCCTGGCCATCCAGGCGCCGGCGGCCTCGGCGTCACGCGCCTCGAGCCCCTCGCAGATGCGTGCCTGTGCCGTGGCGATGCGCGAACGCGCCTGGGGAACGCGATCGATCATGGCGCCGAGCGAGGGCTCGAGCAATTGAATGAGCGGCTCCTGCGCCAGCACCAATGCCGGATTGTGCGTCGCGCGGCCCAGGCAACGGAAAAACTCCGCCGTGCGCTGCACCGCCGCCTGCGTGTCGCGGTTGTCGGCCGCGAACTGCGCCGCCGCAGCGAGCACCTGCCGCAGATCCTCGGCGCTGCGCCGCCGTGCCGCCACTTCCGCCAGCGGTGGCTGGAGAATGCTGAGCGCCTGCCAGACGTCGAAGTACGTGACATCGTGCAACGCCAGTGCGCGACTCACGCCGCCGGCCACCACGTGGTGCTCCGGACGGCGTACCACCATCAGCTTCGAGCCGCGTTGTCGTCCGAGCAGGCCACTGGTCTCCAGCTCGCGCAATGCTTCCCGCACCGTAGAGCGGTTGACGCCGAATTGACGCGCCAGTTCCGTCTCCGAGGGCAGTCGCGCGCCGACCGGCAGCGATCGGTCAGTGATGCGCTCGAGCAGCGCGCTCGCCACTTTGCGGTAGGCCGGCTCGAGGCGGATCTGCTCGAAACGCGTGCTCATGCGCTCCTCTGGAACAGCTCGCGGCCGATCAGGGTGCGACGGATCTCCTGCGTCCCCGCGCCGATCTCATAGAGCTTGGCGTCGCGCAGCAGCCGGCCCGCCGGATAGTCGTTGATGTAACCGTTGCCCCCGAGCAGCTGGATGGCCTCCAAGGCACAGCGCGTGGCGCGCTCGCTGGCAAACAGGATGGCCGCGGCCGCGTCATGGCGGCAGGCGCGCCCGGCATCGCAGGCACGCGCCACCGCGTAGACGTAGGCGCGTGCGGCATTGAGTTCTGTATACATGTCGGCGATCTTGGCCTGAACGAGCTGAAAATGCCCGATGGGCTGCCCGAACTTCGTGCGGGCATGCACGTACG
>QGUO01000061.1 GCA_003242495.1 Pseudomonadota bacterium
CCCGTAGCACTGCGCGCACACGCCGTAGCGCGTTTCACAGGTGATGGGCGAGCGCACCTTGACCTGGTCGACGCCCGCCTCCTCGAGACGCCTGACCAGCTTCTCGTCGAGCAGGGTACCGGCCGGGGCGAGCACGCTGTCGCCGGCCGGGCTGAGCACGTCGATGGCCACCACGCGGCCGAGCACGCGCTCGCCGAGGCCCTCGACCACGTCGCCGCCCTCGACGATCGGGCTCATGGTGAGACCGTTGGAGGTCCCGCAGTCGAGCTCGGTGACCACCAGGTCCTGCGCCACGTCGACCAGGCGCCGGGTGAGATACCCGGAGTTGGCCGTCTTGAGCGCGGTGTCCGCCAGGCCCTTGCGGGCGCCGTGCGTGGAGATGAAGTACTGCATCGCGTTCAGCCCCTCACGGAAGTTCGCCGTGATGGGCGTCTCGATGATGGAACCGTCCGGCTTGGCCATCAGGCCGCGCATGCCGGCGAGCTGACGGATCTGCGCGGCCGAGCCGCGCGCGCCGGAATCGGCCATCATGAAGATCGAGTTGAACGACTTCTGCTGAACGGTCTGGCCCGCGGCATCGACGGCTTCCTCGGTGCCGAGCTTGTCCATCATGGCCTTGGCGACCTGGTCGTTGGTGCGCGACCAGATGTCCACCACCTTGTTGTAGCGCTCGCCGTTGGTCACCAGACCCGACGCGTACTGCTCCTGGATCTCCTTCACCTCGCGCTCGGCGGCGGCGAGGATGCGGGTCTTCTGCTGCGGCACGACCATGTCGTCCACGCCGATCGAGATGCCGGCGCGGGTCGCATAGTGGAAGCCCGTGTACATGAGCTGGTCGGCAAACACCACGGTTTCCTTCAGGCCCACGGTGCGGTAGCAGGCGTTGATCACCGCCGAGATGGCCTTCTTGGTCATGTCGCGGTTGACCAGGTCGTACGACAGGCCCTTCGGCAGGATCTCCGAGAGCAACGCCCGGCCGACCGTCGTGTCGACGATCCGGCTGTGCTCCTCGAACTCGCCGTTGTCGAGCTTGGTGTATTCGACCACGCGCACCTTGATCTTCGCCTGCAGGTCGGCCACGCGGTTCTCGAACGCGCGGTGCACTTCCTGCACGTCACTGAACACCATGCCCTCGCCGGTCGCGTTCACGCGCTCGCGGGTCATGTAATACAGGCCCAGCACCACGTCCTGCGACGGCACGATGATGGGATCGCCGTTGGCGGGCGACAGGATGTTGTTCGAGGACATCATCAGCGCGCGTGCCTCGAGCTGCGCCTCGAGCGACAGCGGCACGTGCACCGCCATCTGGTCGCCGTCGAAGTCGGCGTTGAACGCGGTGCAGACCAGCGGATGCAGCTGGATGGCCTTGCCTTCGATCAACACCGGCTCGAACGCCTGGATGCCGAGGCGGTGCAGCGTGGGCGCGCGGTTGAGCATCACCGGGTGCTCGCGGATCACCTCCTCGAGGATGTCCCAGACCTCCGGCCCCTCACGCTCGACCATGCGCTTGGCGGCCTTGATGGTCGAGGCCTCGCCGCGCATCTGCAGCTTGGAGAAGATGAAGGGCTTGAACAGCTCCAGCGCCATCTTCTTGGGCAGACCGCACTGGTGCAGGCGCAGCGTCGGACCCACCACGATGACCGAGCGGCCCGAGTAATCGACGCGCTTGCCGAGCAGGTTCTGGCGGAAACGCCCCTGCTTGCCCTTGATCATGTCGGCGAGCGACTTGAGCGGGCGCTTGTTGGTGCCCGTGATCGCCCGTCCGCGACGGCCGTTGTCCAGCAGCGCATCGACCGCCTCCTGCAGCATGCGCTTCTCGTTGCGCACGATGATGTCGGGCGCATTGAGCTCCAGCAGCCGGCGCAGGCGGTTGTTGCGGTTGATGACCCGGCGGTACAGGTCGTTCAGGTCCGAGGTGGCGAACCGGCCGCCGTCGAGCGGCACCAGCGGACGCAGGTCGGGCGGCAGCACCGGCAGCACCGTCATGACCATCCACTCGGGCCGGTTGCCCGACTCGATGAACGACTCGAGCAGCTTCAGGCGCTTCGACAGCCGCTTGATCTTGGTCTCGGAGTTGGTGCTGGTCACCTCCTCGCGGACCTTCTGCACCTCGGCCTTGAGATCCAGGGTGCGCAGCAGCTCGTACACGGCCTCGGCGCCCATGCGGGCGTCGAACTCATCGCCGTGCTGCTCGATGGCCTCGAGATACATCTCGTCGGTGAGCAGCTGGCCGCGCTGCAGCTGGGTCATGCCCGGATCGATGACCACGAAGGCCTCGAAGTACAGCACCCGCTCGATCTCGCGTAGCGTCATGTCGAGCATCAGGCCGATGCGCGACGGCAGCGACTTCAGGAACCAGATGTGCGCGGTGGGGCTCGCCAGCTCGATGTGACCCATGCGCTCGCGGCGCACCTTCGACTGGGTGACCTCGACGCCGCACTTCTCGCAGACCACGCCGCGATGCTTCAGTCGCTTGTACTTGCCGCACAGGCACTCGTAGTCCTTCACGGGCCCGAAGATCTTCGCGCAGAACAGGCCGTCCCGCTCGGGCTTGAAAGTGCGGTAATTGATCGTCTCCGGCTTCTTCACTTCGCCGAACGACCACGAGCGGATCATCTCCGGCGAGGCGAGGCCGATACGGATCGAGTCGAAGTTCTCGACCGGGGCCTGCTGCTTGAACAACTTCAATAGATCTTTCATCTCGGGTCACCTATGCAAGGTGTAATCCAATAGTCCTCGTCGCGCGTGCGCAGCGGGCGGCTACTTCTCCGTCTCCTGCTCGAGCTCGATGTTGATGCCGAGCGAGCGGATCTCCTTGACGAGCACGTTGAACGACTCGGGCATGCCGGCCTTCATCTCGTGGTTGCCGTCGACGATGGCCTTGTACATCTGCGTACGCCCGTTCACGTCGTCGGACTTGACCGTGAGCATCTCCTGCAGCGTGTAGGAGGCGCCGTAGGCCTCGAGCGCCCAGACCTCCATTTCGCCGAAGCGCTGGCCGCCGAACTGCGCCTTGCCGCCCAGCGGCTGCTGGGTGACCAGCGAGTACGGACCGGTCGAGCGAGCGTGCATCTTGTCGTCGACGAGGTGGTTGAGCTTGAGCATGTACATGTAGCCCACGGTCACCGGGCGGTCGAAACGATCGCCGGTGCGCCCGTCATAGAGCACCGTCTGCCCGCTGGTGGGCAGGTCGGCGAGGGCCAGCATGTGCTTGATCTCCTCCTCCGAGGCGCCGTCGAACACTGGGGTCGCCATCGGCACGCCGTGGCGCAGGTTGCCCGCGAGCGTGAGGATCTCCTCGTCCGTGAGCGAGTCGAGGTCGGCGCGCTGACCGCCGGTCTTGTTGTAGATCTCGTCCAGGAAGGCGCGGATCTCGGCGACCTGGCGGTTCTCGTCGAGCATGCGGCCGATCTTCAGGCCCAGGCCCTTCGCCGCCCAGCCGAGGTGCGTCTCGAGGATCTGTCCGATGTTCATGCGCGAGGGCACGCCCAGCGGATTGAGCACGATGTCGATGGGCGTACCGTCCTCGGTATACGGCATGTCCTCGACCGGAACGATGGTCGAGACCACGCCCTTGTTGCCGTGGCGGCCGGCCATCTTGTCGCCGGGCTGCATGCGGCGCTTCACCGCGAGGTACACCTTCACCATCTTCAGCACGCCCGGGGCGAGATCGTCGCCCGCGGTGATCTTCGCGCGCTTCTCCTCGAAGCGCTTCTCGAAGTCCTTGCGCTGCTGCTTGAGGCGCTCCGCGGCACGCTCCACGGCGGCATTGTCTTCCTCGTCGCGCAGACGGATCTCGAGCCACTGCTCGCGGCTCAGCTCGGCGAGGTAGGCCTCGTCCACCACCGTGCCGGGCTTGATCTTCTTCGGGCCGGCCTCGGCGACCTTGCCGAGCAGCACCGCGCGCACGCGCTGGAACAGGTCCTCCTCGAGGATGCGGCGCTGGTCGTCGAGGTCCTTGCGGACCCGCTCGAGCTCCGCCTTCTCGATGGCCAGGGCGCGCGAGTCCTTCTCCACGCCGTCACGGGTGAACACGCGCACGTCGATCACCGTGCCGTCCATGCCGGGCGGCACGCGCAGCGACGTGTCCTTCACGTCCGAGGCCTTCTCGCCGAAGATGGCGCGCAACAGCTTCTCCTCGGGCGTGAGCTGGGTCTCGCCCTTGGGCGTGACCTTGCCGACCAGGATGTCGCCCGCCTTGACCTCCGCGCCGATGAAGGCGATGCCCGCCTCGTCGAGCTTGGCCAGGGCCACGTCGCCGACGTTCGGGATGTCGGCGGTGATTTCCTCCGGTCCGAGCTTGGTGTCGCGCGCCACGCAGGCGAGCTCCTCGATATGGATGGTGGTGAAGCGGTCCTCGTGCACCACCCGCTCGGAGATGAGGATGGAGTCCTCGAAGTTGTAGCCGTTCCAGGGCATGAACGCGACCAGCAGGTTCTGGCCGAGCGCCAGCTCGCCGAGGTGTGTCGACGGCCCGTCGGCGAGCACGTCGCCGCGCGCGATCACGTCGCCCGCCTTCACCAGCGGACGCTGGTTGATGCAGGTGTTCTGGTTCGAGCGCGTGTACTTGGTCAACGAATAGATGTCCACGCCCGGCTCGCCGGCCGTGGTCTCCTCGTCGTGCACACGCACCACGATGCGCGAGGCGTCGACCGAGTCGACCACCCCGCCGCGGCGCGCCACCACGGTCACGCCCGAATCGATGGCCACCGCACGCTCCATGCCCGTGCCCACCAGGGGCGGTTCCGCACGCAGCGTCGGCACCGCCTGACGCTGCATGTTCGAGCCCATGAGCGCGCGGTTGGCGTCGTCGTGCTCGAGGAACGGGATGAGCGAGGCGGCCACCGAGACGATCTGCTTCGGGCTGACGTCCATGTACTGGATCTTGTCCGGCGTCGAGAGCATGAACTCGTTGAGGTGACGGCAGGACACCAGGTCGTCGACGAAGCGCGAGTCCTCATCGAGCTCGGCGTTCGCCTGCGCGATGACGTACTGGCTCTCCTCGATGGCCGAGAGGTACTCGAGCTCGTCGGTCACCTTGCCGTCGACCACCTTGCGGTACGGCGTCTCGAGGAAGCCGTATTCGTTGGTGCGCGCGTACACGGCCAGCGAGTTGATGAGACCGATGTTCGGGCCTTCCGGCGTCTCGATCGGGCACACCCGGCCGTAGTGCGTCGGGTGCACGTCGCGCACCTCGAAGCCGGCGCGCTCGCGCGTCAGGCCGCCCGGGCCGAGGGCCGAGACACGGCGCTTGTGGGTGACTTCCGACAGCGGATTGTTCTGGTCCATGAACTGCGAGAGCTGCGAGGAGCCGAAGAACTCCTTCACCGCTGCCGCCACCGGCTTGGCGTTGATCATCTCCTGCGGCATCAGGCCTTCGGACTCGGCCAGCGTCAGGCGCTCCTTGACGGCACGCTCGACACGCACCAGGCCGATGCGGAAGGCGTTCTCCGCCATCTCGCCCACCGAGCGCACACGGCGGTTGCCGAGGTGGTCGATGTCGTCCACCTGGCCATTGCCGTTGCGGATCTCGCACAGCTCCTTGATCACGGCGATGATGTCCGAGCTCTCGCCGAGCTCCTCGACGAGCTGCTTGGAGTAATCATCCGTGCGCTTGGAGAAGTGCGCGTAGTCGTACAGGATCCCGGGGCCGGTGATCTGCTCGCGATGCACACGGCGGTTGAACTTCATGCGGCCGACCGCCGACAGATCGTAACGCTCGGGATTGAAGAACAGGTTCTGGAACAGGTTCTCCGCGGCGTCCTTGGTGGGCGGCTCGCCCGGGCGCATCATGCGGTAGATCTCCACCAGCGCCTCGAGACGCGTGCGCGTCGGATCGATCCGGAGCGTGTCGGAAATGTACGGCCCGCGGTCGAGGTCGTTCACGTACAGCACGCGCACCTGCTCGATGCCCGCCTCGATGAGCTTGTCGATCACCGCGGACGTCAGGATGTCGTTGGCCTTGGCCAGGATCTCGCCGGTCTCGGTGTTGAAGACGTCGTGCGAGAGCACCTTGCCGATGAGGTAGTCCTTGGGCACCTCGAGACGCGAGACGTTCTTCTGCTCGAGCAGACGCACGTGGCGCGCGGTGATGCGGCGGCCTTCCTCGACGATCACCTCATCGCCCACCTTGATGGTGAAGGTGGCCGTCTCGCCGCGCAGACGCGCGGGAATCAGGTCGAACTCGATCTTGTCCTTCGACAGGTAGTAGGTGTTCATGTCGAAGAACATTTCGAGCATCTGCTCCTCGGTGTAACCGAGGGCGCGCAGGATGATCGTGACCGGCAGCTTGCGCCGACGGTCGATGCGCGCGAACACGCAGTCCTTCGGGTCGAACTCGAAGTCCAGCCAGGAGCCGCGGTACGGGATGATGCGCGCGGAGAACAGCAGCTTGCCCGAGCTGTGGGTCTTGCCGCGATCGTGATCGAAGAACACGCCGGGGCTGCGGTGCAGCTGAGAGACGATGACCCGCTCGGTGCCGTTCACCACGAAGGTGCCGTTGTCGGTCATGAGCGGCAGCTCGCCCAGATAGACCTCCTGCTCGCGGATGTCCTTGACGACCTTCTTGGCCGCCGTGGAGGCCTCCTTGTCGTACACCACCAGGCGCACCTTGACGCGCAGCGGCGCCGCGTAGGTCAGCCCGCGCAGCTGGCACTCCTTGACGTCGAACACGGGTTCGCCGAGGCGATAGCTCACGTACTCGAGAATGGCGTTACCCGAGTAGCTCGTGATCGGAAAGACGCTCTTGAAAGCCGCGTGCAAACCGGCGTCCTCGCGCCGATGATCCGGGACATCGGCCTGCAGGAACTTCCGATACGAATCCAGCTGGATCGCGAGCAGGTAGGGCACCTCGAGGATGCTCTCCCGCTTGCCGAAATCCTTACGGATACGCTTCTTCTCGGTGAACGAATAGGCCATCTGGGTCATCCTCGTTCGGACCCGCCGCCACGGCGGCCGGCGTCCAAAGTTAAGAAACGGCTACGAAACCGCTATCAATGCAGGAACGACCCGATCTTGGGTCCGTTCCGCAATACAAAAGGGAAAGGCGGCCGCAGACCCGCTCCGCAGCCGCTTTCCCGCACGTCCCTGCTGTTGCCCGTGTGGGACGGCGCCGACAGGCGCCGCCCCGCCACGCAATTCCTCACTTGATCTCCGCGCTGGCGCCCGCCTCTTCCAGCTTCTTCTTGATCCCCTCGGCCTCGTCCTTCGGCACACCTTCCTTCACGGTGGCCGGCGCGCCCTCGACCAGGTCCTTCGCTTCCTTCAGGCCGAGGCCCGTGATCTCGCGAATGACCTTGATGACGCCCACCTTGTTCGAGCCGAAGCTGATCAGGGTGACGGTGAACTCGGTCTGCTCCTCCGCGGCGGGGGCGGCGGCGGCACCGGCACCCGGGGCGGCGGCGGCCACGGCCACCGGCGCAGCGGCGGTCACGCCGAACTTGTCCTCCATCATCTTGACCAGGTCGACGACCTCCAACACGCTCATGTTGGCGATCGCGTCCAGAATCTCTTCCTTCGTAGCAGCCATTGTCTTGATCCTCTGAATGTGTAACCCGTGAATCGGAATGGTCGACGGACCCGCCGGTCAGCCGGCGGCCGCCTGCTTCTGGTCCTTGACGGCGGCGATGGTGCGCACCAGCTTGGCGTGCGGCTCGGCGAGCGTGCGCACGAACTTGCTGATGGGCGCCAGCATCACGCCGGCCAGCATGCCAAGTGCCTGATCGCGCGTCGGCAGGCTCGCCACCTTGTCGAGCTCCTTGCCCGGGAGCGCCGACCCGCCCAGCGACACGACGGTCGGCACGAGCTTGTCGTTCTCCTTCGAGAAGGTCTTGACGAGGCGGGCGGCCGCTCCGGGATCGTCCTGCGAGAACGCGAGAAGCAGCGGACCCTTGAGGCTGTCGGCGATGCACTCGAACGGAGTGCCGACGACTGCCCGGCGGGCCAGCGTGTTTTTCACGACTCGCAAGTAGACTCCGGACGCTCGCGCCTTGGCGCGCAGCTCGGTGAGCTGCACCACCGACAGGCCGCGATACTCCGCGGCGACCACGGACTGCGCACCTGACGCAACCGCGTTCACCTCGGCGACCAGCGCCTTCTTGTCTTCGAGTCTGAGCGCCATAATTCCTCCTGGCGTGAAGAGCGTTAGTACATCGAGCGCGCCTCCAGCACGCTCACCCTCGACGGCGCCCTTCAGCCGGATCGGCCCACCCGCCTGGAAAACCGGGCCGGTGCGCCTTCCGATTCGGGTGACACCATCTGCGCAGGCCCACCGGGGAATTAAGGATCCGCGACGCTCACGTCCGGACCCGCCTGCGGTCTTCGATGATGGGGCTCTTACGCGCGCTCGCGCGCACTCCCCGACGGGATCGCGTGGGCGCAATCCCCTGCATGAGAGATCAAGAGCCGACCCATCACTTCGCGCTTTCTCCGGGGGCCGCGCGTGAGCGCGACCCCGTACGAGAAATCAAGAAGCCGAAACTTCGACAACCACTACGAGCCGCCCGCTCACAGGGAGAGCGAGGACTGCTCCACCGGCACGCCGGGACCCATGGTGGAGGCGATCGTGATCTTCCTCAGATAGATCCCCTTGGCGGTCGCGGGCTTGGCTCTTTGCAGGTCCAGCAACAGGGCCCGCAGGTTCTCCTTGAGCTGCTCGGCCTCGAAATCGACCTTGCCGATCGTGCAGTGGACCACGCCGGCCTTGTCCGAGCGATAGCGAACCTGACCGGCCTTGGCGTTCTTCACGGCGGTCACCACGTCCGGGGTGACCGTGCCGACCTTGGGGTTCGGCATCAGGCCGCGCGGGCCGAGAATCTGACCGAGCTGGCCGACCACACGCATGGCATCGGGGCTCGCCACCACCACGTCGAAATCGAGCTGGCCCGCCTTGACCTTCTCGGCCAGGTCCTCGAGGCCCACCAGGTCGGCGCCGGCTTCACGCGCCGCGTCCTGATTCGGGCCCGAGGTGAACACCGCGACGCGCACCGACTTGCCGATGCCGTGCGGCATCACCGTGGAGCTGCGCACCTGCTGATCGGACTTGGTCGCATCGATGCCGAGATTGACCGCCACGTCGACGGACTCGCGGAACTTGGCGGTGGCGAACTCCTTGACCAGGGCGATCGCCTCATCGATCGGGTACTGCTTGCCGGGCTCGATCTTCTCCGCCCAGGCCTTCATGCGCTTCGGTACTGCGGCCATGTCACACGCCCTCCACTTCGACGCCCATGCTGCGCGCACTGCCGGCGATGGTGCGCACGGCGGCATCCAGGTCGGCAGCCGTCAGGTCGGGCTGCTTGAGCTTGGCGATTTCCTCGAGCTGCTGCCGGGTGATGCGACCGACCTTGTTGGTGTTCGGCGCACCGCTGCCCTTCTGGATGCCGAGCGCCTTGGCGATGAGCACCGACGCCGGCGGCGTCTTCAGGACGAAGGTGAAGCTGCGATCGCTGTAGACGGTGATCACCACCGGAATCGGCAGGCCCTTCTCCAGGTTCTGGGTCTGGGCATTGAAGGCCTTGCAGAACTCCATGATGTTCACGCCCTGCTGACCGAGGGCCGGACCGACCGGCGGGCTCGGGTTCGCCTGGCCTGCAGGAATCTGCAGCTTGATGTAGCCAGTGACTTTCTTGGCCATGTGTCTCTCCGGGTGCAAACGCCGCCGTCAGGCGGCTCCCCATCGTGTTGAAAACTCGAACTGCGGGCCCAGCGGGTCCGCCCGGCCTCCGTGGCGAATTGGACGTCCCTGGGACGCAGCCGGAGAAGGCGAGGTCAGGCCTTCTCCACCTGACTGAAATCCAGCTCGACCGGCGTGGACCGTCCGAGAATCTGCACCGCCACCTGCAGGCGGTTCTTCTCGTAGTTGACGGTCTCCACCACGCCGTTGAAATCGTTGAACGGCCCATCCGTGACGCGGACCACCTCGCCGGGCTCGAACAGCACCTTGGGCTTGGGCTTGTCCACGCCCTCCTCGACGCGCCGCAGGATGCTCATGGCTTCCTTGTCGGTGATCGGCGCCGGCTTCTCCGGCGTACCGCCGATGAAGCCGAGGACCTTCGGTACGCTCCTCACCAGGTGCCAGGTGTCCTCGTCCATCTCCATCTGGACCAGCACGTAGCCGGGGAAGAACTTGCGGTCGCTCTTGCGCTTCTGGCCGTCGCGCATCTCGACCACTTCCTCGGTGGGCACCAGGATCTCACCGAACTTGTCTTCGAGTCCCTGCAGCCGCACTCGTTCCTTGAGCGCTTCGGCAACCCGATGCTCGAAGTTCGAATAGGCGTGCACGACGTACCAACGCAAAGCCATGCTTATTCTCTACCGACCGGTCAGCCAACGCGTCAGCGACGCCAGGATCCAATCGAGCCCCCAGAAGAACAGCCCCATGGCGATCACCATGGCAAACACCACGAGGGTGACCTGCATGGTCTCCTGCCGGCTCGGCCATACGACCTTGCGCAACTCGATGCGTGCGCTCTGCACGAACTGGCGGAACGCCCGGCCCTGGTAGGACTGCAGGCCGATCAATCCGGCCATGGCGAGCGACGCCAGCACGATCAGCCAGCGCAGCCAGATCGGCTGGGCCGCGAGCAGATAGAACGCCGCCACGCCTCCGGCCACCACTGCGACCGCACCGACCAGCTTCGCGGTGTCGAGCGCAGTGGGTTCCTGTTGTACCTGTTCGGTCATCGATATCCGACCAACGTGGGCCTGAAAAGCGTGGCAGGCCAGGAGGGAATCGAACCCCCAACCTGCGGTTTTGGAGACCGCCGCTCTGCCAATTGAGCTACTGGCCTGTTTACTGATTACGCCTGCGGCGCCCGTTCCACGACGGCCTCGATCCGTTCAGCGGGCCGCGGGCGCGGCCCCGTCCGATCGACCGTCAGCGTCAGGACGCCGAGGCGACACACCTTACTTCAAAATCTTCGACACCACACCGGCGCCGACGGTCCGCCCGCCCTCGCGGATCGCAAAGCGCAGACCCTCTTCCATCGCGATCGGCGCAATCAGCTCCACCGACATCCGCACGTTGTCGCCCGGCATCACCATCTCGACGCCCTCGGGCAGCTCCACCGCGCCCGTCACGTCCGTCGTACGGAAGTAAAACTGCGGACGATAACCCTTGAAGAACGGCGTGTGACGACCGCCCTCCTCCTTCGTCAGCACGTAAACCTCCGCCTCGAACTTCGTGTGCGGCGTGATCGAACCGGGCTTCGCCAGAACCTGACCACGCTCGACGTCCTCGCGCTTCGTACCACGCAGCAGAACGCCAACGTTGTCGCCCGCCTGCCCCTGGTCCAGAAGCTTGCGGAACATCTCCACGCCCGTGCACGTCGTCTTCGTCGTCTCACGGATCCCGACGATCTCAACCTCGTCGTTCACCTTGATCACGCCGCGCTCGATACGACCCGTCACCACCGTGCCGCGGCCAGAAATCGAGAAAACGTCCTCGACCGGCATCAGGAACGTACCGTCCACCGCACGCTCCGGCACCGGAATGTACTTGTCCATCTCCTCGACAAGCTTCAGCACCGCAGGCACGCCAATCTCGCTCTGGTCGCCCTCCAGCGCCTTCAGCGCCGAGCCCTTCACGATCGGCGTGTCGTCGCCCGGGAAGTCGTACTTCGACAGCAGCTCCCGAACCTCCATCTCCACCAGCTCGAGCAGCTCCGCATCGTCAACCATGTCCGCCTTGTTCAGGAACACCACGATGTACGGAACGCCAACCTGACGCGCCAGCAGAATGTGCTCGCGGGTCTGCGGCATCGGGCCGTCCGCAGCAGACACCACCAGAATCGCACCGTCCATCTGCGCCGCACCCGTGATCATGTTCTTCACGTAGTCAGCGTGGCCAGGGCAGTCAACGTGCGCGTAGTGACGCGTGTCCGACGCATACTCAACGTGCGACGTCGCAATCGTGATGCCGCGCGCCTTCTCCTCAGGCGCCTTGTCAATCTGATCGTACGCCCGGAACTCACCGCCGTGCCGCTCGGCCATCACCTTCGTCAACGCCGCCGTCAGCGTCGTCTTGCCATGGTCCACGTGCCCGATCGTGCCTACGTTCACATGCGGCTTGGTCCGCTCAAACTTCTCTTTGGCCACAGCGGCATTCCTC
>QGUO01000062.1 GCA_003242495.1 Pseudomonadota bacterium
CGCGGCACGCGCGCTGCTGGATTATCTGGCTTCACCGGACACTGCGGCGGTCAAGCAACGCTACGGTCTGGAATCGGCCACCTGAGCGACGATCACGGCCACGGATCCGTAGAGCCGGCCTTTCCGTCGACACAGCCCGGCGCAGGCACTGCGACGCTCGCTGGGCGCGCCAGGGGGAAGCCCTGCGCGCGCCATGCCTGCATGCCGCCGTCGAGCGCCACGGCGCGCATGAAACCCAGCTCCCTCAGGGTCGCGGCCGCCAGCGTGGAAATCTTCCCGAACTCGCATACCGTGAGGATGCGCGCGGTCGGGTCGGGCAACTCCTGGTTCACCCGCAGCTCCAATTGACCGCGCGGCAGGTTGCGGGCGCCGGGAACGTGGCCACTCGACCAGGCGTCCCGCTCCCTGACGTCGAGCACGATCAGATCCGCATCGCCGCGGTCGACACGGCGTTTGAGCTCGGCCAGCGACATGAACGGCGTTTTGGCCGCGGCCTCCGCCAGCAGCTGCGCGACGGTCTTGCCACCGCTCATGTTGGTGCGCAGGGCCTCGGTCACATGCGTGGGGGCAGTCAGATCGAGTCGACGCATCATGTCCGTGAACGCGCTACGGTCGCGGCACTGCAGGCGCGGGTTGGTTGCCAGCTCCTTGGCGATGGTGCTGTGGCCGCGCCCGTGGTAATCGTGGGCGGGAAACACCTTGAGCGCCGGATCGAGCTTGAGGATGCCGCCGAACAGGCTGTCATAGAGCGCCTCGGGATCGCCCGTGGGCAGATCGGTCCGCCCGGTCGCGCCGATGAGCAGCGTGTCACCGGTGAACAGACGGTCCTCCACCAACAGGCACATGGAGTCACAGGTGTGACCGGGCGTGTGTAACGCCCGCACACGCATGCCGCCGATCACCAGGAGATCGCCATCGTCGAGGCGCAGATCGGCGAATGGGGCCGGGCTGCAGCGATGCATCACCACCGGCACCTCGAGCGTCCGGGCGATCTGTCGCGCTGCAGAGAAATGATCTGCATGCGTATGCGTGTCGATCACGTATTTGATGCGCAGGCCGCCGCGCGCCGCCAGACCGTAGTAGCGGTCGGTCAGGCGGATCTCGGGATCGATGAGCGCGGCCGCAGAGCGCTCAGGGCAGCCGATGAGATAGGACTTGCAGCCGCCGATCGCGATTTGCTCGAAGATCATGCGCGCTTCCGCCGAGGGCTTCGAGAACTGTCCCGGGACGGTAGCACCCGGCCGGATACGGCGCCACCGTGTGCACTACGTGGCGCGACCGCTAGGTATCGGGCCCTGCGATCGAGCGGTGGCGCGCTTGCAGGTAGGGGACGATGGTGCGTTCCATGACGCTGTATACACGATTGTTGTCACCACGCGTACGCGCGTCCGGATCGCCCAGCATCACCACCACCGCATCGAGCGCCGGCAGGACGAACAGGAACTGGCCGCCGTAGCCCCAGGCGAACCAGGTCGAGTATCCGGTCAGCCGTGTGTGCCACCAGAGCCAGCCGTAGTCGTGGCGCAGGTTGTAGCTGCTGTTGAGAAAGCGAGGCGTCCAGGACTGCTCGACCCATCCCGGCGGCAGCATCTGGCGGCCGGCATGCCGGCCGTCGTCGAGATACAGCCTGCCGAGCGCGAGCAGCGCGCGCGGACTCAGCGCCATGTTGTTGCCGCCGAAGTGGTAGCCCTGAGGATCGCGATCCCAGCCGCCGATCTCGACGCCGAGCTCGTCGAACAGATGCCGCTGCGCGAAGGTTCGCAGGGACATGCCGGTCGCTTCCGTGAGAACGGCCGCCAGCAGATGCGTATCTCCGGTGCTGTAGACCATGCGCTCGCCGGGGGCATGTACCATTTCCTGACGCAGCGCATATCGGATCCAATCGGCGCTGCTCACCCACGCGCCGTAGTGGTGAATGCTGGTGGAACGCAGGCCGCTCGACATCGTGAGCAGGTGGCGCACCGTGATGGCGCGCCGCGGATCGTCCGCAGCGAACTCGGCGAACGGCTCGGTCAGATATTCATCGATACGCGCATCGAGGCTGCGCAGGTCACCTCGTTGCAGAGCGATGCCCGTCAGTGCATTGAGAACGCCCTTGGACGCGGACTTGATGTTGACCGGCCGCTCGAAGGTGCGACCCGCCCCGTAGTGCTCGCGCAACACCCGGCCGTGCTGGGCGAGCACGAAAGCCGTCAGCCTGGGAAGCGCCGCGAGCTCGGCATCGAGCGCTTCGTCCGTGACGGGCAACGGTGCGGCGCGCTCGGTGGCCGACCCGGTCGCGCGCTGCGCGGAGGCCGGATCCGCAGTGTGTTGCTCCGACTCTCGCGAGTCGGGCACGCAGACACCGCATACCAACAAGGCCGCGACGCCGAGCAGGCAACGGTTGCGCAATGTCGTTCCTCCACCTTGCGCGGTGCGGAGCGGAGAGGCAGCGAAAGTATAAGGGGGCGCGGCGGCGCGCGGTTCCGCGCCCAGCTGCATGTCAGGACTTGAGCGCCTGCTCGAGAAGGAACAGGTCGGTCAGCAACGCGCGCACATGCACCGATGCGTTGAGATTGTCGACCAGCAACGAAGAGATTTTTGCGCGGCTCAACACCAGCCCGACGGCGCCCCGCGCGACGCTGGCGTCCCGGTCGAGCGCCGTGAGGAAGGACTCGAAGTCGGCGCCGCCGGCGGATGATCCTGCGGACAACGCGCTGCGCGCCAGTGCGCCCAGCCCATCGAGGGACGCATACATTTGCTCCAGCATCGGACGTGCGTCCGAACCCGCTTCCTCGGTGCGCCCTTGCGCGGCGTAGGCCAGCAGGTATTCGTAGGCGCGCTCGATGGCGTCGATACGCTGCACAAGCTCGTTCTGCCCGCTCACTCGTCGCGCTCCGGCCCCGGCCAGCGTTCGGGATCGTGGTGCTCACGCGCTTCGGCGCGCGTCATCCAGCCCTTGGTCATCGCCCGCAGATACATGCGCTTCTCCGGCAGCAGAGCAAAGTAGACGTGCAGAATCACCAGCGTCACGGCCAGCAAGGCGGACAGATCGTGCAGCACGTGGATGACACCCCAGGTGCGCTCGGAGAACAGGTAGGGATTGCGCTCGAGAAAGGGCGTCTGCACCTTGACCAGCATCAACGAGCCGGTGACGACGGCCACCAGCAGCGCCGCGGCGAAGGCATGGTGCATCAGCTTCTGTGCGAGCGAGTACTTGCCGGGACGCTCGCGCGCCGTCAACTCACGCAGGTCGCGCCAGCGCAGTCCCATCGCCCGCGGCTGCTGCCAGCCCAAGGCCCGGACGACATGCCACAGCACCGCGGCGACAAGCACCAGTCCGGCGATCCAGTGGATCTCCACCCATGCGAAGCGCACGCCGACCACCGGGAGCAGCCCGGTGGCAAGCAGCACGAGCATGGTGAGCGCCGTGATCCAGTGGAACCAGCGGTCCGGCGTGGCATGGCGCTCGATGGCGTCGCCCGGGCGTGCCGCATCACGCGCGGCGTCCGCAGGGCGCGCATCGTCGAGAGGATAGTTCGCGGCCATGGGTCAATGTCCTCCCTTGCGGCCCGTGCGCGCGACGGCGCGCCACACCCAGTGCACGGCGATCACCGCGAAGCCCAGGCCGACGGCGAGGCCGAGCAGGTCCCAGGACAGGCCGTTGATCACTTCGCGTCCCCAGGCATCGTGTCCGTAACGGAACAGATCCATGAGCTCATGCCTCCCGGATGGCGCGACGGACGAGATTCGCCATCAGCGGCATCTTGAAGTGATTGAAGTTGAGCGGGCGCGCGCCTTCGACGGCCAGCTCGCCGGCACTCGCCGCCAGCTCCTCGCTGCGCACCTGCCCGATCAGCGCGCGCTCCACCTCCTGGAGCCGGCGCGGCACGCACTCCACCGCACCGCATACGATGCGTGCATCGCGAATGACATCGCCTTCCATGCGCAGCGCCGCCGCCACGCTCAGCAAAGCGAAATCCCACACCTGGCGGTCGGCGACTTTCTCGAAGTAGAACCGCGCACCCGCCCACGCGGCCGGCAGGCGCACGGCGGTGAGGATCTCGCCGGGCGCGAGCACGGTCATACGACGGATGTTCTTGGCCGGTCCGACGAAAAACCGCTGCGCGGGGATCACCCGCTCGCCGCGCGGGCCATGCACCACCATGGCGGCGTCGAGCGCGACGACGGCAGGCGCCGTATCGGAGGGCGACACCGCCACGCAGCGGCTGGCGCCGAAAATGGCGTGCTCGCGATTCTGACCCTGGGGCGTATCGGCATAACACATATTGCCGCCTGCCCGGTAGCAATCGACGCCGCCGCGGTAATACCAGCAGCGCGTGTCCTGGCAAAGATTGCCGCCGAGCGTGCCGACGTTGCGGATCTGCGGCGCGGCGACGCGCCCCGCGGCCGCTGCGAGCAACCCAAAGCGTTCGCGCACCAGCGGATCGCGCTCGAGTTGCGTGAGAGTGGTGAGCGCGCCGATCTCCAGGCCCCCATCCTCGCGCTCGCGCACGCCCTTCAGCGCCTCGATGCCCGTGAGGTCGATGAGCGCGGCAACGCGCCGCGTGCGGTTCTTCAGCCAGTCGTAGGTGTCCTGTCCGCCTGCGACCAGCCAGGCATCCGGGCCCAGACGTTCGGCGAGCTCGAGCGCCCCCTCGAGGGAGTCGGGCTGATAGAGCTCGAAATGCGGCATGACGTCTCTGAGCATTCCGGCGCCCCTATTGCGTGTTGACCGCGAGCGGACCGTGCGACTGTGCGCGCCCCGCCAGGTGATTGAGGATCATGTCGGGCTTGATCGGCGTGCGATTGAACACATGGCCGCCGAGCGCATCGGAGATGGCACAGACCAGGGCGGCCGCGGCGCATCCCATGATG
Source organism: Pseudomonadota bacterium (assembly GCA_003242495.1). GTDB lineage: Bacteria > Pseudomonadota > Gammaproteobacteria > Steroidobacterales > Steroidobacteraceae > Steroidobacter. The sequence continues at coordinate 4,858 of QGUO01000062.1, forward strand.
GGTTCGCCGATGCCCTTGGTGCCGAGCGCACCGTCCGGGTCGGGACGGTCGACGGCCGCCGCGCGCATCTCGCCGATGTCCTCGTAGCTCGGCGGTTTTGCCTGGTAGAAGCTCACCGAGGCCGGCAGTCCGTTTTGCGGGTCGTAGACGATGTGCTCGAGACAGGCCATGCCGAATCCCTGGACCGCTCCGCCCTTGATCTGGGTCTCCAGCCCCATCGGGTGAATGACCGTGCCGCAATCGGCCACGGCGAGATAATCGACGATGCGGTGCTTGCCCGTCTCGAGATCCAGCTCGATCTGGATGAACGCCACCGCGAACGCCGCCGGCTGGCCGTTGATCGGCAGCGTATCCTTGGCCACGCCGATCAGACCGGTACCGGCCAGCGCGGCGGCGGAGGCGCGCGTCATCGGGTTGATGTCCGCGGGCAGCTCCTGGCCGCTGTACTTGCCGCCCAGCTTCACGGCGAGCTGCGCCGCCTCGGCGTACGTGATGCTGCGCCCGGGATTGCGCCGGTGGAACACCTTCGTGCCATCCACCTCGTAATCGTCCGGCGCGCCACCGAGCTGGCGCGCCGCGATCTCCTTGAGCTTGGCCAGCGCATCCATGGCCGCCACGTAGTTCGTGCGCCCCATGGTGAACGAGGTATTGCTGCCGAACTGGCCCAGGTTCCATGGCAGGTGCTTGCGCGTGTCGCCACGCTCGACCACACAGTTCTCCCAGTCGTACTTGAGCACCTCGGCGGCGATGCGCGCCGTGCCGGAATGCGAGAACGTGCCCAGGTTGCCGACGCCGGTATGGATGTGGAGCTTGCCGTCCGGGGCGATGCGCACCAGGCCGTCGAAGCCGCTGAATCCGGCCGGATGGAAGGCCTGGCCGACCGCCACGCCGGTCACCTTCGAGCCATTGCGCCGTCCGCTGAGCAACCGTTTCTCCTCCCAGTTGAACAGCGCCGCGCCCTGGTCGAGGGCTTCACGGAGATAGGCGCTGGTGACCGGCGTCCGTTCGGGACCGAAGGTCGAGCCGGTCTGCGGGGCATTGAGCTTGCGGATCGCCACGCGGTCGAGATTCAGATCACGCGCTGCACGGTCGACGAGCGGCTCGATCACGGCAGCGATCTGGTTGTAGCCGGGGCCGCGCTGAGCGGTGCGCAATGGCGAGTTGGTGAACACGGGCACGCCGCGCCAGCGCATCGCCTCGGGCTGGTAGACCAGCGACAGCGTATCGGCGGCATTACGGAAATCCCAGAAGCTCTCGTATGCCCCGTTCTCCTGCACGATGTACAGGTCCGCCGCCACCATGCGCCCGTCCGCAGCGAAACCGAGCTTGATCTGGCCCTGGAAGCCGTTGCGCGCCGAGCCGTGGTAATACTCCTCGGCGCGGCTCACCCGCAGCATCACCGGACGGTTGATCTTCTTGGACAGCAGCGCGGGAATGGCCATCAACGGGTATGCGCCGCCCTTGGAGCCGAAGCCCCCGCCACAGAACTCGGCGATGTACACCAGTTCCTCGGGCTGGATGCCGATCAGCCGCGCGAGCGAGGGCACGACATACGACTGGCTCTGCGTCGAGCCGTACACGAAGCACTTGCCGTTCTGCCAATAGGACATGCAGCTGCGCGGTTCCATGCTGTGATGCGACAGGCTCGCCGTGACGAACGGCTCGTCGTAGATCACCTTCGCCTTGGCAAATGCCGCTTCCAGGTCGCCGACCGACCATTCCTGCGCCGGCTGACCGGTGGGCATGCGGCCTTCCCGTTCTGCGGCGCGAAAGTCCTCCTCGGTCCACTTGAGGGTCTGCAGCGCGACGCCCGCGGCCGCCACATTGCCGTCGGTGCGCGCATTCGGGCCGTCGGGGCGCAGGCTTTGCAGCGGATCGAGCGTGAAGGGCAAGGGCTCGTACTCGATCTTCACTTTCTCGAGCGCGTCCTGCGCAGTCGTCTCATCCTCGGCGGCAAGCGCGAGAATCGGTGCGCCGATGTACTGCGGCTCCAGGGTGAGAATGGGCGCGCTCGGTGCTGGAGGGTTGCTGACCTCCTCCGGCAACAGTACGCCGACCACCCCTGGCATCGCCAGCGCCTCCGACACGTCGATGCTGCGCACACGTGCGTGCGGCATGCTGCTGGCGAGCAGACGACAGAACACCATGCCCTCGGCACGGAAATCCTCGGCGTATTTCGCCCGCCCCGTGACCTTGGCAACGACGTCGGGCGGCGTGAAATCGCGCCCCAGGAGCTTGTAAGCCATCAGCCGACTCCCGGCGGGTTGGCACTGAGCACAGCGCGGGCGCGTGCCGCGCGCATCACCGCATTGAGATAGTTATCGTAGGCGCCGCAGCGACACAGATTGCCGGACAGCGCATGGCGCGCTTCCTCGCGCGTCGGATTGGGATTGGCCTCGAGCAACGCAACGGCCGCCATCACCTGCCCGGGCGTGCAGAACCCGCATTGCGGCGCAAGTTCCTCGACGAAGGCCTGTTGCACCGGATGCAGCTCGCCGTTCGGACCGGACAGCCCCTCGATGGTGAGCACCTTGCGCGCGCGGACGCTGTGCGTGAGCGTCGAGCAGGAGTAATGCGTGACGCCGTCGATCAGCACGGTGCAGGCGCCGCATTCGGCACGGTCACAGCTCAACTTCGTGCCGGTCAGGCCGAGCTTGTAGCGCAGCGTCGTCGCGAGGGTTTCCTGGGGCAGCACGTCCACGCGCCGGACCTGCCCGTTGACGTTGAGCGAGATCAGGCGCTCGACGCCACCCGCCACGGCAGTGCGGGCATCGCGCGTCGCGGAACAGCCGCTCAGCCCCCCGAACACGTACATCGAGGCTGAAGCCACCGCGCCCGAAGCGATCACGCGCTTGATGAATTCGCGACGCGAGTAGCGGTCGGCGTCGTAGTCGGTCTGAACGATGCGCGTGGCTGGATTCACGCTGCCCCCCTCACGTGAAGAATTGTCGAAGCTGACGCCTCGTCGCCAACGGGAAAGCGTACGCGCCCGTATTTGCCGCGGCAAGTCTCTTGCCGCACTCAACTGACGTTTGCGGCGAGCCGCGCGAACACCGCCTGCAACGCGTCCACCTTCGCCAGGTAGAGCGCGAGATCGTGATCTCCGCAACGCTGCCCTGCCGGGCGCAGGCCGCGGCGGGCGAAACGCTCGGCCGCGCCCGCCCCGCACAAGTGAATGGCGGCTGCCAGGCGCTGCTTCTGCGCGAGCGTCGCGCCGGTGAGGCGCTGCCGTGCAAGAATGATCGCGACCCGACGATCGAGGTACGCGGCGGTCATCTCCACGGCATGACTGGGCACGATCCGCATGTACAGGGCGTTGAACCAGCACGAGCGCCAGTCGTGCCACGGACCGTCCTCGACCACCACATGGTTGTGGATACAGTAGCGCCGCGCCTCGGCGAATGTGCCGTCGGTGATCTGGTACATGCCGACCGCGCTCGACGCGGGACGGTAGATCTCCAAAAGTCGATGCGTCCAGCGCCAGCGCCAATAGGTACGCGCCACCGGATTGCCCGATCCTTCGACTTGCGCCAGCGCGGCAAGAAACGTCGGAGTGATGACCGCGGTCGAGTGCTTGCGGAAGATCGGCCCGTAGCTGTGCCAGGTCTGCGCGGGCGTCTTGTCGAGCGTACCGCTCACCGGAAAGAACAGCTCCGAAGGTTTGCGCACGACCTGGCAGACCCAGTTGAGCCCGAGCAACAGCAGCGTCGCGAGGCCGAGCACCAGCAAGACCTGCAGGCCCGCGGGAGCGCGCCGGAACGCGCGCAGCACTCGCTGGCGCGTGCGAGGACTTGGCAGCAGGGAGGCCAGCCGAATGCCGCGCCGACGCCTCCTGGGTCGGCGCGTGCGTGCGGAGCGTTGGCGCGCGTGCGGCTTGCGCGCGGCGCGAGGCCGGGGCATCGACAGCCTAAAGCGCTGCGCAGTGCTTTGCGGCCGCGAGATCCAGGCGCGCGGCCCCATCCTCGGGACGCGCCACGTAACAGCGGTTGGGCCCGGGTCGACTCACACAGGCCACCGTGATGTCGCGATGCCGGCGCGCCTCGCGCGGGACGCAACGAATATCATAGAGCGTCGCGCCGTCCCCGCTGGCGCGACCATTGCCGTCGGGATCGCGCAAGTACCACGACTCGCCCGACAGCTTGGCGGTCTGCAGGACGAGCGTGCGGCATCGTTCGTTCACGCCGTCGCGACACCAGCGCTGCTCGCACGCCGTCAGCGAGCCTTGCTCGCAGGCCGCCTCGGCCTCGCGCTCCTGCTCGCGCAGCAGCTGGGTGCCGCCGCCGAAGGTCCAGTCGCGACACGCGACCACATCTCCGTCATCGCAGCGGCGCTCGAGCTCGGCAAGCTCCTCGTTCGACTTGCGGGTCATCGGCCGGCGCGGCGACGCCTTGCGCTGGCTGGTCGAGATGCCGGGCACCACCTTGGCGTCCGGCCCACAGCTCTCATCCGAGAAGATGCGCGTGCCATCGTCGGCAGTGCAGGTGTAGATCTGTGCATCGGCGACGCCGGGCGCGAGCAGCGCGAGCGCCACAGCGAGCATCCAGCGTGAATCGAGGCGCATCGGTTCTCCCTGAAAATGAGGCGAGCGCGCGGCCCGCACGGCAGAGGCAAGAATACTGGAGCCGAAAGCGGCGCGTTAAGCACGCCACGATGTGGGTGCGGAGACATGCCGCGCGCCAATCGTATACAAGCCTCCACGCCTCCGCGCGCACCGGTATCCGCGCCACGCGAGACGTGATGTGCTACAAAAGGCGATTCGCGTTCAGTGGATGTTACGCAATGACCGAGACCACCCAGGACTCGCCGCGCGAAGCACCGCGCCGTTCGGCCATCGACCGCTTTCTCCACATCGTCGAGCGCGGCGGCAACGCCCTGCCGCACCCCGCCACCCTGTTCGCCATTCTTGCGCTGCTGGTGGTCGTGCTCTCCTGGATCACCGCCTCCATGGGTGTGTCCGTGCAGCACCCCTCCACGGGTGCGACCGTGCACCCCGTAAATCTGCTCAGCATCGAGGGCCTGCACCGCATCCTCACCCACCTGGTCACCAACTTCACCGGGTTCGCGCCGCTCGGCACCGTGCTGGTGGCATTGATCGGCATCGGCGTCGCCGAGCACTCCGGCCTGATCGGCGCGGCCCTGCGACTGCTGGTGCTGTCCTCGCCGCGCGCGCTGCTCACGCCCATCCTGGTGTTCGCGGGCGTGATGTCCAACATGGCGAGCGAGATCGGCTATGTGCTGCTGGTGCCGCTCGCCGGCCTGATCTTCCAGGCCGCCGGCCGCCACCCGATCCTCGGCATGGCGGCCGCCTTCGCGGGCGTGTCGGGAGGCTACTCGGCCAATCTGCTGATCGGCACCATCGATCCGTTGCTCGCCGGCCTGTCCCAGGAAGCCGCGCGTATCATCGATGCCGACTACAGCGTCAATCCGCTGGCGAACTGGTATTTCATGTTCGTCTCCACGCCGGTGATCACGCTGCTCGGCTGGGCGGTGACCGAGCGCATCGTGGCACGGCGTTTCCCCGATGCGCCCTCGCAGGCCGTCGACGACGAAAGCCCGCAGGGCCAGCGTCTCAGCGCAGCCGAAAGGCGCGGCATGCGCTACGCGGTCGTGGCCTTCACCGCGTTCACGTTGGTGCTCGTCTGGGCACTGCTGCCGAGCGGCACGCTGCCCGGCGCCGGCTTCCTGCGCAATCCCGAGACCGGCTCGCTGCTCACCTCGCCATTCCTGAGCGGCGTGGTGGCGATCATTTTCCTGTATGGCGTGATCGCCGGTATCGCCTATGGCGTCGGTGCGGGCACGATCAAGAGCGACGCCGACGTCATCGACGGCATGGCGCGCAGCATGAGCACGCTTGGCTCATACCTGGTCCTGGTGTTCTTCGCGGCGCAGTTCGTGGCGTTCTTCAACTGGACACAACTCGGCATGGTGTTCGCAGTGAACGGCGCGGAAGCGCTCGCGGCGCTCAATCTGCCGGCGATCCCGCTGTTCGTCCTGTTCATCCTGCTCACCGCCGTCGTGAATCTGTTCATGGGCTCGGCCTCGGCCAAGTGGGCGCTGATGGCGCCGGTGTTCATTCCCATGTTCATGCTGCTCGGCTATTCGCCGGAGCTCACGCAGGTTGCTTACCGCGTGGGCGACAGCGTCACCAACATCATTTCGCCGATGATGAGCTACTTCGCGCTGATCATCGCGTTCTTCCAGCGCTACGAGCCGAAGTCCGGCATCGGCACCGTGGTCGCAACGATGCTGCCGTACTCCATGATTTTCCTGATCGGCTGGTCCGCGCTGTTCGCCCTGTGGCTCGGCCTGGGGCTGCCGCTCGGACCGGGCGCCGCGCTCGTCTATGCCCCGCAGCCCTGAGGGTAGCGGCGCGATCCAGCGGCCCGCTGGACCCCGCCCGCGCGCAGGTCAGGCGCCCTCGGCCTGCGGCTCGGTACCCACGGCGCCGGCGTCGAGTGCCGCACGGCGCTGTGCCAGGCGCTGTTGAGTACGCCCGAGCCAGATGCCGAGCACGGCCCAGGCGAGCGCCAGCGGCACGGCCACCGCGGCCAAAGCCGTGAGGCCCATGCCGATCCGGCCGAGCAGCCCCTCGGTCTGTGCCCCGACGGCATCGCCTGCGCGGTAGCCGAAGGTATCGATGAACGCCTTGGCCTTGTACTTCTCTTCGCGGGAGACCACGGTGAACAGCGTCTCGCGCGCCGGACGCATGATGGCGCGTTGCACGGCACGGAACGTGGCTTCGAACAACACCAGCGCGATCAGCGAGCCGACGATCGCCAGGCCGATGAACCCCAGCGCCACGGTGAGCGGCAGCAGGGCAAGCGTCAGGTGGACGCCGAGCCGTTTCATCAGGCGCCCCGTGACCAGCAGCTGCAGGACCAGCACGGCCACCTGAGTCGCGAGGTCGATCTGCGCGAACACGCCGGCGCGCATGTCCACGCCCTCGCCGAGCGCCGCGACCATCTGCAGGCGCGTGAAATAAATGAAGGTCACCATCACGGCGAGGATCAGCACGTATCCGGACACGCCCAACAGATAGGGTGAACGGAACACGGCACGAAAGCCTTCCCAGGCGCTGCCGCCGATGCGCGCCCGCTCATCGACGGCGGGCGCGCGTTCGCGGCCGTGCGCCACGGCGCGCTCGGGCTGCAACAGCGCCACCATCCCGGCCGCCGCCGTGGCG
>QGUO01000063.1 GCA_003242495.1 Pseudomonadota bacterium
CAGGAGCGCCGCGGTGTCGGTATTGAAATTGAGGATGGCGAGCAGCAGAGGAGTGACGCCGTCCGGATCGCTGAGATTCACGTCGGCGCCGGCGTCCAGGAGGATGCGTGCACATTCTGCGCACCCGCGGCGCGCCGCGTACAGCAACGGCGTAAAGCCGCCCGAAGGGCGCGCCTGCATGCGCGGCTCGGCGGTCACCTGCCGCTCCCATTCGTTCACGTTGGAGCGCGCATCGACCTCGGCGCCGTGCTCGATCAGCAGTTGCACCATGGCGGGCTGCGCCTCGGCGGCCGCCCACATCAACGCGGTCTGACCACGCCAACGCTCACGCGCATTGACGTCCGCGCCGCGCTTCAACAACAGGCGCGCCGCATCGACGTTGCTGGTGCGCGCGATGATCATCAATGCGGTCTGGCCGTCCTCGTTGGGGGAGTCGACGTCGGCACCGGCCGCGAGCAGCTTTTCGATCACCCGGACGTTGCCGACCACGGCGGCTTCCGACATCGGCGTGGCGCCGTAATCGTTCACCGCGCGCACGTCGGCCCGCGCCGCGATCAGCCGTTCGACCATGCGGACATCGTTGCGATAGACGGCCCAGTGCAGGGCCGTCGTGCCGTCGCTGGCCCTCTGGTTGACGTCGGTGCGCGGCTTGCCGCGCAGCAGCGCCTCCACGGCCGCGGCATCGCCGTTGCGCGCAGCCGTAACCAGCGGCGCCGCATGCGCGGCGTGCTCGACGACGGCCCTCTCATCGGCCTTGCCGGCCTGGACACCGGCATGCTCGCCGGCCTTGCTTGCAGTGGCGCCGGCTCCGAGCGCCAGCGCAACGCACACTGCGAAGCAAGGTGCGTTGGCCGATTTGAAGAACGTCGTCCGCATGCGCCTCAGATCTCCTCGATCGTGCCCGTGCTGTCGCCCACCCGATCGATGGGGATGCCCACGCGCTGCAGGAGGGTGAGGTGCAGGTTGGCGAGCGGGGTGCGCTCCTCGAAGTAGATGTGCTGGCCACCCCGAATCTTGCCGCAACCATGCCCCAGGACCGCCGTGGGCAACGGGAACTGATTGTGCCGGTTGCTGTTGCTCATGTTGCTGCCGAACAGCAGGATCGAGTGATCCAGCATGCTGCCGTCGCCGTCCGGCATGGCCGCCAGCTTCGCCACGAAGTCCGCGAAGACCTCGGTGTGATAGCGCTGGATCAGCGACAGCCGTTCTTTCTTGTCGGGATCCTCGGCGTGATGCGAGATGGCGTGGAACGCATCCGGCACGCCGATGTGGTTGTACGTCTGCTCGCTGACTTCCGGCGCGATCATGAAGCTCTGGATGCGCGTCAGGTCGCCCTGATAGGCCAGCGCGATGATGTCGAACATCAGCCGGAGATGCTCGTCGAAGTCCTCGGAAGTGGCGCCCGGAACCTCGGGCAGATCGAGCTTGGCGAGATTGCCGGAGGCGTTGTTCTGAATCCGTCGCTCGATTTCCCGGACGCTGTCCAGGTAGTCGGCGAGCGTGCTGCGATCCTGCGGGCCCAGCCGGCGCTCGAGGGAGGCAATCTCGCCGGAAATCATGTCGAGCAGGCTTGCGGTCTGGCGCATCACGAAGCGGCGCTCCGCCGGCGTATCGCCCTGACCGAACAAGCGCAGGAAGAGCTGACGCGGGTTGCTCTCCACGGGCAACGGCGTCGTGGCGTTGCGGAACGAGAGCGTGCCCGAGTAGCTGCAGCCGTAGCCGCGCTCACAGGCACTGCCCACGCCATGCCCCTGCGCAGTGGCCGTCTCCAGCGAGGGCCAGGGCGTCTCCTGGCCGATGTGCTCGGCCGCGATCTGATCGATCGTCGGAGCCATGTAGGGCTCGAGCCCTTCCCGGGGATGTACGCAGGACAGCCAGGTCGCCGGTACGAGCGCGTGCACGGCGCGGCTTTCCGCCGGCTTATTGCCCAGGTTGCTCACGATCGTGAGGTAGTCACGGAACGGCGCCAGCGGCTCCAGGATGGGGCTCAGTTCGAAATCCCGCCCCGCCTTGGAGGGTGTCCACTTTTCCATCACCGCGCCATGTGGAAAGTAGAAGAACCCGAGGCGCGGCTTGGGTGCCGCAGCGGTGTTGGCCAAGGCCGTCGCCGCCGGAATCATCGCGTCGAGCAACGGCAGCGAAAGGCTGACACCGAGGCCGCGCAGGACGGTGCGCCGCGAAAGATGTTTCTTGGTTACGAACATTGCTCTATCTCCCGCTGGGCTCTCGCAGGTGCGAGGTCTGAACTGGAGTTGGCTCGTCTGCCAATGGCGAACGCCTCATCCGGAAGGCATCGCTGAGCGCGATCCCGCGCACGATGGCCTCGAACCGGTAATCCTCTTTGGCCGCGTCGCGCACGATCGCGCGAACGGTCGGCATGTCCTGGTGACGAACGGCGCGTCCGAGCGCAAACACCATCAACTTCTCGGTCAGCGCCTGGACGAACTGCTCGGGACGCTCGAGCAGCGCCTTGCTGAGATCCGCCGGCCCGTCGACTTCGGTGCCGTCGGCCAGCGTTGCCCGGGCATCGATTGCAGTGCCGGCATCCCGGTCGCGATCGCGCCAGGCGCCAAGCACGTCATAGTTCTCGAGCGCGTAGCCGAGCGGATCGATCACCCCGTGGCAGCTGTTGCAGGATTCCGCCGCGCGGTGCACCTCGAGCCGCTCGCGCACCGTCTTGGGCTTCTGCCCGGGCTCGGTCTCCATGAATTCCTCGACCCCCGGCGGTGGCGAGCTCGGCGGTGCGCCGACGATGTTCTCGAGAATCCAGGAGCCGCGCACCACCGGTGAGGTGCGGTTGCCGTACGAGGTGCTCATCAGGACGGCGCCCTTGCCGAGCAGGCCCCAGCGATTCGGGTCCTCGAGCTTCACCGGCCGGAACTGCGCCCCGCGAACGTTGGGAATGCCGTAATGCAACGCCAACCGTTCATTGACGAAGGTGATGTCGGAGCGCAGCAGATCGAGCACGCTGCGGTTCGTGCGCAGCACGCTGTCGAGGAACAGACGGATCTCCTCGCGGAACGCCTCGCGCAGGTTGGTGTTGAAGTCCGGATAGAGCACCGGATCCGGCTCCACATTGTCGAGGCGCCCGACGTTGAGCCACTGGTACGCGAAGTTCGTGACCAGCGAATCCGAACGCGGATCCGCAAGCATGCGGCTGACCTGTGCCTCGAGCACCTCCGGATCGTGCAGGCGCCCGGCCGTGGCCAGCTCGAGCAGCTCGGCGTCCGGCCCCGCGCTCCACAGGAAGAACGACAGACGCGAGGCGAGCTCGATGCCCGAAAGCGGCTCGGGCGCATCCGGCCGCAGCCCCTCGGCCGGCTTGCCCCGGAACAGGAAGCTGGTGCTGGCGAGAATCGCCGTCAACCCGCTCTCGATACCGGCGTCGAAATCGTTGCCTTCCTCGCGCGCCATGGCATAGAAGGCCAGCGGTGCGCGCATATCCTCTTCCGTGACCGGACGCCGGAACGCCTCTCTCGCGAGACGCTCGAGGATGCGCCGGGCGCAGGGCTCTTCCTCGGCAGGCGACTCGGGACGGCAAATGAAGATCTTTTTGCGGCTCGGCGTTTCGCTGATGCCGGTGATATTGAACGGGCCGGAGATGTCCACGCCGGGGATGCTCGGCCAGCGCTCCATCTCCGGCAGCATGGCGATCGGCTGCAGGGGCGAGTCGGACTGCGCGAACGAGCGCTGCACGAAAGCCACGCCCACGCGACGCATGCCGGCCTTGACCTTCACGCGGATGTTGTTGAAGCGCGCCTGCATCTCGTCGGCGGCGATGGCCTGGCGCAGGTCGACGTCCTTGAGGTCCTCGGGCCCGCCCACCGTCTCCTCGAACACGCGCACGTCGTCGATGGTCAGGATGACGCGATGCGGATGGTCGATCTTGGTGACGTACCCGCCGCCCATGAAAAAGAAATCACGGATGTTGAACACATACTCACCGTCCGCCGGGAAGTAGTGCTCGATCACCATCCCGCCGCGCGTGCCGAGCGGCAGCCCGTCGACGTGGTTGAACTGGTCGAGGTTCTTGTCGACCCGGTACTCGCGGCTGCTCGGCTTGATGTTGACGCGACCGACGGCCTGGCGGGCAACCTCGCGCGCCGCCGAGAGGTACTGATCGATGAACGCGGGCGAGACGCGCAGCGTGGCCGCGACGTTGTCGAATCCTTCGCTCGACACGTCCCTGGGCAGGAGATTCTCGACCTCGACCTTCAGATCGAGAAGGCGCTCGATCTCGCGCGCATATTCCTTGCGGTTCAGGCGGTGTAAGCCCACGTAGCCCGGGTCAGGCCGGCGGGCGGCGCTGCGGTCGAGCTCGCCTTCCATCCAGGCGACGAGCGTATCGAGCGTCTCCTGGTCGAACTGCGGCTCGCCGGGCGGCGGCATCAGGCGGCCGCGAAGTTTGCGAACCGTCTCTTCCCAGATCTCGGCATCGGCATGGATGTCCTCCAGGGACATCACGTCGAAGGCGACTCCGCCGGCCCAATCGATGCTGTTGTGGCACTTGCCACAGCGATCGTCCAGCCAGTCCTGCGCGGGGACGGGAAGACCGGAGTGCGGCGCAGTGTGCGCCCGCGAGTCGTCGTGGGCAGAGCTGTCCGCCGCGCCCACCGCGCCGGCGGAGAAAACGACTGCCCCGCCCAGCAGCGCGCTGGCGACTACTGCGTTGCTCCAGCAGGTTCTCACTGAAATGCCTCCGAAACCGAATCGCTACGGCCCCTTAATCATTTCATGATCTTAGCGGCGCACTGCAAGCCCTGCAGCTAAATGGGCATGTCAACACAGCGAGCCAAATAGCTAGTGTTGGGAGTAACAGGATTACCAACCCCTGACTGGATGCCGGTGACGCGCATCCCGGGCCATCCTGTCAAGAAACATCAAGCCGCGTCGCCCGACGCACTGGCCGCGCAGCCGACCTCGAGGCGGCCCCTGCGCCGCGACCGGCGTGGCCGATGTCTCGCCGGGCGCCCTGAGTGGCTGCTCCGGGTGCGTCCGATGCGCCTTGAAGGAGCTGTGCGCTATCCTTGTGCGGTTGCGGCCCCCTACAGGGGCTGCCGTCAGGGGACATTTTCGACATTCGATCAGCCATGAAGACATCCTCCGCCCGTCCATCCGCTCCCGAGCAGGTCACCGAAGCCGACGAGACCTTCCCCCAGGCAGGCCGTGAACGCATGATCATGCCGCAGCCGATCGCGCTGCGCGGCACCGGCATTCCCGACCCCGAGGTCGCCCTGTTGGAGCGCATGCGCACCACGGGCGCCGTGTTCATGATGGGTGACAACCCCGCGCTGCCGCGGATGCCGAAGAAGCCCCGTCTGCTGGATTTTTTCCGCCTGCGCTTCAGCGACATCGCCTTCCGCCACCTCCTGCAAAGCGCCAAGCTTGCGCTCGACGCCGGCCATGACGAGAAGGTGGTCATCGCGTGCCTGCTGCACGACATCTCCAACGGTGCGCTGATCCGCACGGACCATGGCTACTGGGGTGCGCAGATGATCGCGCCCTATGTGAGCGAGGAAGTGGCCTGGGCCGTGAAGTACCACCAGGCGCTGCGCTACTTCGCCGACGAGTCGGTGGGCTTCAAGTACCCGGACGCCTACGTAAGCTTCTTCGGCCCCGACTACGAGCCGCCGGAGTACATCCGTCAGGCGTACGAGGAGGCACGCAACCACAAGTGGTACATGACCTCGCGCCTGATCACGATCTACGATATCTACAGTTTCCAGGAAGGCGTCGAGATCGATCCGGAGATCTTCACGGACATCATCGGCCGCAATTTCCGCGAACCGGAGGAGGGGCTGGGCTTCGACAACTCGCCCGTGGCGCACATGTGGCGCACCATGATCTGGCCCAACAACTTCCTGTAACCCACCCGGCAACGGTCCCTCGGTCAGGCCCGCCGGCGCCATCGCGGCGGACGGCCGTGGGGACCGCCACGCGGGTCGATGTCCCCGCGGCTCTCCTCCTGTATGAAAAGACTACTCGGGCTGCTCCCGGACCCACTGCTGATCCTGCTGCTGGCGACCATCGGCGCCGCCACCTTGTGGCCCGCCGATGGCCGGGTGGCCGACATGGTGAGCAGCGTCGCGACGCTGGCGATCGTGCTGCTGTTCTTCCTGCACGGTGTGCGCCTGCCGCGTGAGAACCTGGCCGCCGCGGCCCGCAACTGGCGACTGCATCTGGCCATTCTCGCCGCCACGTTCATCGTGTTCCCCCTGCTGGGCCTCGGCCTTGCGCTGGCGTTCCCGAACGTCCTGCGCGCGGAGCTGTGGATCGGCATCCTGTTCCTGTGCGCCCTGCCCTCCACGGTGCAATCCTCGGTCATCTTCACCTCGATCGGCCAGGGCAACGTGGCCGGCAGTGTCACCTCGGCGGCGGCCTCGAACCTGCTGGGGATCGCGGCGACGCCCTTCATCATCGGGCTGATGACCCACGCGCAGGCGGACGCGGTGTCTTTCTCGGCCGTATGGAAAATCGTGCTGCAGCTGCTGCTGCCCTTCGGAGTCGGACATGCCTGTCGTCCCTGGCTGGGCGCATGGGCGGCGCGGAACAAGCAACTGCTGACCATCACCGACCGCGGCACCATCGTGCTCGCCGTGTACAGCGCGTTCTCCGCGGCGGTCATCGGCGGCATCTGGCATCAAATACCGATTGCCGACCTGCTGGTCCTGACCGGGCTCTGCCTGCTACTGCTCGGCGCCATGCTGCTGATCACCCGCACCACGGCGCGGGCATCGGGCCTGGACACCGCGGACGAGGTCTCGGCCATCATGTGCGGAACGCAGAAGAGCCTGGTCACCGGCGTGCCGATGGCGCGCGTGCTGTTCGCGCCTGCGGATGTCGGCATGGTGATTTTGCCGGTGATGATTTATCACCAGGCCCAGCTGATCGCCTGCGCCTGGCTCGCGCGACGCTACGCGGCGAAGCAGCCGGAGCCGTCATACGCCCGGCCGGTCGACAACCGCTGACGAGAGCGCTGCGGCGGGGCGCTCCCGCGGACTGCAGGCACATGGACGCGGCCGACCGGTTCCTGGCGGACCAGCGCATTTCTGCTTTGATGGAGGAAATGGAGGTCTGCAAAGGGCCGGCGCCGCGACACCGGTGGGGCCGCAGGCCCTCTTGCTGGGCGCTCGCCGACCCGCATGACGCTTGCCGGATGCCACGAGTCGCGGGCGCAGCCGCAGCGCTGCGCTCCCCGCCCGATGGAGTCTATCCCGGGATCTATCCCGGATTCGCCGGACCCAGCTCGCCGCGACGATATCGATCACGGGCGCGCTGCAACAGGAAATCCGCCACGGCCTGGCGCGCCTGCTCCTGGGTGGTGCCTGGCGGGAATTCGAAGACTTCGGTTTCGTCGAAGGGGTTGGTGAACAGAACGGGCGGCAGCTCCGCTTCCGGTGCAAGCGCGGCGTCGGGATCCGGCACCGGCGTCCATTCCACCGGCGGCGCGTGGCCGGCAGCGGGTGCAGGCGCTCCGTCCTCGCCCGCAAGCAGCGCGACGATCGCGGACGCCAGCGCGACGGCCGCCAGGCCCGCGAACAGCATCCGCCTGGAGCCGGGCGCCGCGGGATTCTCGTTGCGAGCGTGGACCTGCGGCGTCGCCGACCGGGCACGGTTCGCGCGGCTGTCGTGCGTCGGCGCGGCATCCGGTCTCGCGCGCCCCCGCGCCGCCTCGCCGGTTGCGCGCACCGGCGCGAGCTTCAACAGCTCGTGTGCGTCGAGCTCGACCTCGGCAACCCCCGCTTCAGCGAATACGATCCTCTCTGATCCCGGCATGCCGCACCTCCCCGGTGAAACACTGAGCGCGTGCCATCCGGATGCCGCCGTGGCGTCGCCAACGCTCGTTGAGCGATACGCCGCAGCTCCGGTGCGTCGCCCGCCCGCGGGCCGGCCGACGCTTCGCTCGCGCTGCGCACGCTACACAATGCGACGAGCCCGCTCAAAAGGTTATGTCCTATCGAGCGGCCGGCGCGCGAAAAACGTGAGCGTCATCACAATCTTTTCGCGTCATGGTTCACGATATGCATCGTCGCCCACCCAACGGATCTCACCCTCGCAGGGAGCGAGCAGCCGTTCGAGCCGCTCGACCCGGCCCAAAGTGCGAAACAATGCAAAGGCGCGAATCTGCGCCTGCGGAAAAGCTTCCCGGAGCCGCAGCGCTGCGGCAAGCAGCGTGCGGCCCTTGGTGACCACGTCGTCGACCAGCACGATCCGCCCGAGCATGCCGCCGGCACTCCAAGGCGCCGCCTGCACGGCGAAGGACGCGTAGTGCTCCTCGACCGTTGGGCGTTCGCCATGCGGGGCCGTCGCCGACTTGCGCACCGTCCGTGCGCGGCGTAGTCCCGTCCAGACCCCGCCGGCCAGTCCCCTCGCGTACAGGCTGCGCGCCAGGTCCGCGGATGCCCACACGGCGGCGCAATGTGTCGCAACGCTGGTCGGCACCGGCACCAGCACGACATCCGCGCCGAAGACCCACGCGAACTGCCGCCGTTCGGCGAACTGCTCGCGTACGCGTGTGGCGGCCCGCGCGAGCGTCTCGCCGCTTGCCGTCTTCAACCCGGCGCGCAGCAAACGTGAACATGCGCTGACCGGGCCGGTGCCCCGCGGCGAATACAGATAGCAGGCGCTGAAGGCCAGTGCGCCGATGGAGACGGGATGCATTCGGTGCCGCGCAAGCGGCGCATCCGGTTTCTGTTCACAACGAGAGCTCATCGTCGCGAGCAGGGCCTTCGTTCTCGCGAGACCGTTGCTGCGCGCTCAGGCGGACGCGCTCGCGCATGGCCGCCGACGCCTCCGCCTGATCCGCACGCTCCTGGCGCTGACTCAACCACGCCTGCACCGCTGCGCGCCGCACCTCCTCGACGCTGCGAGCGCCTTGCGCCGACTCCGCGCGCCACTCGCGCCATGCCTGCGCGGCACGCCGGGCAAGGTCCTCGAGCTGTCCGTTCGCCGGGCGCGCGCCGCCCGAGGGCGGCGGCATGACCAGCGACGCCTGCATCCTGCGCGCGCGGGCAGCGACCCTGGCCGCATGGCGCGCGCGCACGCGTTCCGCAATTTCGCTGCGTTGGCCCGCGCGCTCGGCCCGATACGCCCCCCAAGGCAGTCGCGCGCGTGGCATACGCTCGCTTCCTTGCGCCACCAGCGAGCGATGATCGATGCGCGCCTCGATGCCCGCCTCGCGTAAGGCTTCGTTGGCCAGCTCGGCCCAGCGCGCACGCAATGCGTTGAATTCGCGGATGCCGCTGGGCAACCCGAGCCGCTGCCGGTTCCTGCCGGACATGTCGAGACCGACCTTGGCGCCCAAGCCATCGGTGGTGATCTCCCGGGTCGTCGCCAGCAGGTGGGCGTGATAGTTGCGCGGATCGCCGCCCGGGCGCGGCGCATGGACCGCCAGGTCCACGGCGACGTTGTGGCGCTCGGCGATCTCACGGGCGAAGGCGCGTGCCAGCTCGATGCGTCGATCGGGTGCCAGCTCGAAAGGCAGCGCCACCTCGTACTCGCGGGCGACCCGCGAATTGCGGCGTTTCTCCACCCGCTCCGCCAGATTCCAGAGCGCGGCGCGATCGCGCGCCCACTGCGGCACACCGGGCGGCGACGTCTGGCGCGAAGCGCTGCCGCCGGGCGGCTCGTGCACCGGGGACGCGTATCCCGCGAACTGCGCCTCGAATCGCGACGGCAGCAGGATCTCTTTGTGCAGGACGTCGTTGCGGCGGGAGTGATCGTAGATCCTGCCCGTGCGCTCGTCGCGAATGCGTTCGCCCGCGCGATAGGCCGCCGAGGCCGTCGCGCGGCGGCCGGCGCGGCGGCTGAGCGGCGTGATCGCCAGGTAATAGATGGCCATATCGGTGACGGCTCACCCGTCCACGCGCATCAGTGATCGCTCATGGCGCAACAGCGACCCGCACCCGCATCCATGCCGGCGAGGATGCGGTCTTGAGGTACCCGGTGAGATCCGGGAGCTGCTCGAGCTCGGCGGGCATCACGGCGACTTCGGTCACGTGCTGCTCGCTCACATGCGTCGAGCGGCGCGCGCCGCGGGCGGCGAACAGCTGTGCGCGATCCCGGCCGTGCGAAACCTGACGCCGCAGCACTTCGCGTTCACCGATGAGACGCGAGGCGAATTGCGACGTCCCGCCGCGTTCGCTGCTGGAACAGCGCAGGATGAGCGTGTTGCCGCAGTTCTCCACGATGGTTTGCGCGTCGCCGGCGCCGTAGGTGCTCGACACCTGCGCGATCGATTGGAAACCGAGCACGCAACGGCCGCCGAACTTGCGAAGACGCGCGAGCGCGTCCTTGAGCCCGTCGATGGCGCCCAGGGCGTCGAGCTCATCGACGACGAACCAGAGCCGCTGATCGCCTTCGGGACGACTCATCGCCTCGAAGATCGCCAATCTCATCCATGCGGCGACGATGGAATGCAGCGCCGCGATCTGGCCGGCCCGGTAGGGGATGAACAAGACGCCACGGCCACGCTGCACCCAGTCCCGGACGGAAAACGACGCGGCCCGCTGTGCGAGGACGTACTCGAGCGCCGCCGCGGCCGATCCGGCCACGGAGCGCAGCGACGTGAACATCCGCTCGTTCTCCGGCTCGAGGAACGGCTGGGCCGGCGTACCCGCGACGATCGGGCGCAGCTCGGCGCTCGGGGCGATCATGAGCAGACGCCACAGCTCGGCGACGTCGCGCCGCCCGGCCTGATGACAGCGTCGTACGAGGGCTGTCAGAAAGGTGCGCGCATACCCGCGCCATTCGCGCGCCGAGGCGCCCTCCCCGACCGGGATCAGCGCAGCGACGAGTTGCTCGACGTCGTACGGCCGGTGGATCTCGGCGAACGGATCCCAGCGCACCGAGCCCGGCTCGAAGGGATTGAGCACGACATCGCGTCCGCGTCGATGGAAACGCGCCAGGTAGCCCGCATCCGGATCGGCGATGACCGCCCGATCGCCGCGCGCAAGCGCTCCGCGCAGCAGTTCGCGAATGGCGGTCGACTTCCCCGTTCCCGTGGCGCCGATCAGCTTGAAATGGCGGGTTTCGTCCTGGAGGCTGAGCGGCACCCCGGCAAGGGTCAGCGCTGCGCGACCCGCGCGCCGCCGGTTACACGCCGGCCAGCATCGTGCGCGCCGGCCGTCGACGACCAATGAGCCTCGCTTGTGGGTGAAGGCACGCGGCCGCAGCGGCCACGCAGTCGAACGTGGCAATCGATCCCGCCACCGACCCGCCGCGACGGCAGCGAGCAGCAGCACGGCCATCGCGAGCGGCACCATCCAGGTGCCTTGCAGCCACCCCACCATCCATGCGCCTGAGCTGCCTGCCCCGAGCGTCCAACCGTCCATGGTCTCATCACTCCCTGTTTGGATCGCCACCGGCAGCGTGTGCACTGCCCGGCCCGTCGCCGTGGACTCATCCCTGGCGGCTCATCCTGAAGCCCGTCGGCCCGCCGCTGCGGCTCAATAGCCCTTCACGATGAAAAAATCAGCTTGCTCGCCGAAGGTCGGCGCATTCCGCTCCACGCGCACGCACAGGCGCTGTGCGTCGCCGCAGCGGCGCAGCTCGATGCGTCCGCCGAGCTGCTCGAGCCGCGTGATCTGTTCGTCCAGCGCGTCGCGCCGAGCGCGCAGGGCGGCCATCTCCGCCCGGGAGGGCAGCAGCCAGGCGGCAAGCGCCAGAACGGCGATGCAACAGGCCAGCGTGCTGACGATGCTCGAGCGCGCGATGCTCCAGCCTGCGGCACGACGCAGGGCGCGCAGCACTTCGGCGGCGCTCGTGCTCTCGGCGCGGAGCGCCTGCAGCTCGTCCATGAGCGTATGTCTCAGCGCCTCGCGTACCACGGCGTCGAGATCGAGCGTATGCGCCTTCAGGGCCTCGATCGCGCTCTCCGCGAGCGCCTGCTGTGCATGGGCGGCCTCCATGAGCAGGCCGAGCTGCATGGTTTCCTCGCCCACGCGTGCACCGCCCGCCACACCGGGCGCACGGCCCCCGGCCGCGCGTGCGGCACGCTTGCGGTCAACGCTCATGGCCGGCGGC
>QGUO01000487.1 GCA_003242495.1 Pseudomonadota bacterium
CGCTCTATTACTACTCGTTCATCGACGCCCACATCGCCATGGCCTACCTGTCCCTGCCGGAAAAGCAGCGCAGGCGTTTCGATCCGATGATCTCCGGCTTCAACCCTGCAGACATGTACGGCGTGGATCACATCCGGCGTGTCCTGCACACCTTCCCGGGTGTGTTCTCGGGCATCGGCGAGTTCACCATCCACAAGGAGTTCGTGTCCTCGAAGATTGCCGGGGACGTGCCCAGCCTCACGGATCCGGCACTCGATCGTATTCTGGATTTCGCTGCCGAGACGGGTCTGCTCGTTCTGATCCACAACGACGTCGACGTGCCCTACTCGAAACCGGATCAACGGCTGTACGAGCTCGAGCAGCTGGCGGCGCTGTTCCGGCGCCATCCGGATGCCACCATCATCTGGGCGCATTGCGGCGTGGGGCGCGTCGTCCGGCCGGTCAAGGACCACCTGGCCCTGCTCGAGCGGGCCTTGGACGATCCATCGCTGTCGCATGTCTCGATCGACATCTCGTGGATCGAAACGGCCAAGTACATCGTGGAGTCGCCGCAGGCCACGGCACGCATGGCGCAGGTGATCAATCGGTTTCCCGAGCGTTTCCTGTTCGGCACCGACGAGGTGGCGCCGAAGGATCGGGCGGGCTACCTGCACATCTATGAGGTGTACCGGCCGCTGTTCGAGCAGCTTACGCCGGAAGCCAGCGAGATGCTGCGCAAGGGCAATTACGAGCGCCTGTTCGATGAGGCACGCCGGCGGGTGCGTGACTGGGAGAGGGCAAACGTGAGGCGCTGAGACGACGGTTCGACGACCAACGTACGCGAGGTGACGGGAATGACACTCAAGAGAGACCGATCAGCCACTGCCTGCGCCGCAGGGTCCGTGCTCGTACTGGTCGGCGCCGCTAGTGCTTCGGCGCAGGACACCGGCGAGAACGAGGCTGGGAGCACCATGGAAATCTATGGCCACGCCATGCTCGATACGGGCTATGAGGGCAATCAGAACGACCCAGACTGGTTCGACGTCGTCAGGCCATCGAAGCTACCGGCCTTCGAGGACGAGTTTGGCAAGGACGGCCGGTGGTTCGCC
The DNA here is from genome assembly GCA_003242495.1 of Pseudomonadota bacterium. Classification (GTDB taxonomy): domain Bacteria; phylum Pseudomonadota; class Gammaproteobacteria; order Steroidobacterales; family Steroidobacteraceae; genus Steroidobacter. The sequence continues at coordinate 1,089 of QGUO01000487.1, forward strand.
AGCGTGCGCCAGAGTCGGTTCGGGGTGCGAACCAGCACGCCCACGGGGCTGGGCGAGCTCAAGACCATCTTCGAGTTCGAGCTCTTCGGCACGGGCGTCGATGCCGGGCAGACGACCTTTCGCTTGCGCCACGCGTACGGTGAGCTGGGCCACTTCGGCGCCGGCCAGACCTGGAGTCCCTTCATGGACATCGATGTGTTCCCCAACTCGATCGAGTACTGGGGCCCCAATGGCATGGTGTTCTTTCGCAACGTTCAATTGCGCTGGATGCCGATCAAGGGTGAGACCGACGAGGACACGCGCCTGACTTTTGCGCTGGAGCGCCCCGGCGCATCCGCCGACCAAGGAAACTATGCCGACCGCATCGAACTGCAGAACGTCAGGGCGCGCTTTCCCTATCCGGATGTGTCGGGTGAGTTCCGGCTGGGGCGGGAATGGGGTTATGTCGAGATCGCGGGCATCGTGCGCTATCTCAAATGGGACGATTTACTGGAGGATCAGTTCGAGCTATCGGGCGATGATTGGGGCTGGGGCGTCAACCTGAGCTCGAACATCGACATCGGGGAGCACGTCCTGCGGCTGCAGACGGTGTATGGCGAGGGCATCCAGAACTACATGAACGATGCGCCCGCCGACGTCGGTATCCGGAACAACTTTGGTGACCCCGTGCGACCCATCGTCGGTGAAGTGCTGCCAGTGCTTGGTCTGGTGGCGTTCCTCGACATCAACTGGAGCGAGAAAATGACGAGCACGGTCGGTTACTCGTACGTGAATATCGACAACAGCAACGGCCAGGCAGACGACGCGTTCAAGCGCGGTGACTATGCGCTGGCGAACGTGCTGTTCTATCCGGTCGAGAACGTGATGTTCGGCCCGGAGATCCAGTGGGCGCGCCGCAAGAACTTCCGTGATGGATTCACCTCCGACGACCTGCGTCTGCAGTTCTCGGTCAGGTACAGCTTCAGCCATATGCTAGGAGGGACGTGAGATGAACACATGCAACCGGGGCGTGGTTCTGCGTTGGACCGCGAGCGCTCTGGGGGCGCTCGCCACGATCGCGACGATGTCGGCGATGGGCCAGTCGTCAGACGACATACAGTCGGCGCTCGATACGGCGCACGCCAAGTACCAGAATCTCGAGGAGGGCAAGAACGCCGATTACATTCCGGCGCTGGCGAAGGTCGATCCGAACATTTTCGGCATCGCCCTCGTCACCACCGATGGCGAGGTGTACACGGCCGGCGATATCGAGTCTGAGGTATCGATCCAGTCGATATCCAAGGTCTTCACCATGGCCAAGGTGATGGAAGAGCAGGGACCGGACGCCATTTTGAAACGCATCGGCGTGGATGCGACCGGCATGCGCTTCAACTCCATCGTATCCGTCGAGTTCGCCGAGCAGGCGCTTGGCGGGCCGGAGATCAATCCGCTGGTCAATCCCGGCGCGATCACCGCCACCAGCATGGTACAGGGGGCGGACCGCGATGAGATATGGGACAAGATCCTGAGCTTCCATTCCGCATTCGCCGGCCGGCCCCTGTCGGTCAACCAGGAAGTCTTCGAGTCCGAAGCGGCCACGAACCAGCGCAATCAGGCAATTGCCGCATTGATGTACGCGTACGGCTACATCAAGGACCATCCCCAGCGCGCTACCGACATCTACACCGAGCAGTGCTCCATCAATGTCAATGCCAAGGACCTGGCGGTCATGGCGGCGACGCTGGCCAATGAAGGCACCAATCCCGTCACCGGGGAACGGGTCATGACGGCGCGGTATGTGCCCGAAGTGCTCGCCGTGATGGCCACCGCCGGGCTGTACGACGATTCAGGCAAGTGGCTGTACCGGAC
>QGUO01000488.1 GCA_003242495.1 Pseudomonadota bacterium
CGTTATCGGCCGCTTCCTCTTCTTACATCAGTTCCTGATCTGCCTTATCCTTTTTTTCGCTTGATACCTTAGTGCTGATTTTCGTGTCAAGGATGATCTCGTTGACCTGCGCGCCGTCAGGCGTGTCGCGAATGAAGTCGGCAAGAACGGTTTGCATGCGGGTCGTCGGCGCCAGGTCCACTCACAGGTCGGAATACATTCTGCCTCGGTTGAACAGGCCGGCCGGGTCGAAGGCGGCCTTCAGGCGCCGGTGCATGTCCATCAACGGCTGGGGAAGCGGCGTGAACACCTCACCGTCGCGGTCCGCCCCCCGAAACAGCGTGGCATGCCCGCCCACCTGGGCCGCCACCCGCCGCAGGGTCTCGGCCGGCGCATCCGTCGCATACCAGCGCTGCCCCCCACCCCATTCTATGAAGGGCGGCTCGGCCAGCGGCAACGGCGCCACGGCCGAGGGGACGGCCAATCGCCACAGCGCGGATGACGTGCTGCCGGTGAAGAAGGGGTGGCGCTGCTCGCGCACGCTCGTCCAGAAACGTTCGGCCGCTTCGTCTGCGAGTCGCTCGCCGCCGAGCGCCTTGCGCGCCGCCTCTACGGCCGCCGAGGCGCCCGACAGGCGCACACTGAGCACGCCGGCATGCCAGGCGCTCGCCGAGAGCGGCAGCGGCCGGCCGGCCCAGCGATTCATGCGCTCGATGGCGTCGGCGTGATCGAGCTCGAAGCACAGGGTGGTTTCGGCGGCCGGACGAGGCAGCACCTTGAGCGAGACCTCGAGGATGAGCCCCAGGACGCCGAGCGATCCCGCGAGCAGGCGCGCCACATCGTAGCCGGCCACGTTCTTCATCACCTGGCCACCGAAACGCAGCGTGCGCCCTTCCCCGTCCATCAACACCGCACCGAGCACGAAGTCGCGCGCGGCGCCGGCATAGGCGCGCCGTGGTCCGGCCAGTCCGGCGGCGATCGTGCCGCCCAGCGTGGCACCTGCGCCGAAGTGTGGCGGCTCGAAGGGCAGGCACTGATGGGCCGCGGCCAGCGCCTGCTCGATGTCGGCCAGCGGCGTGCCACAACGCGCCGTGATCACCAGCTCGGCGGGATCGTAGGCGACGATGCCGCGATGCTCCCGCGTATCGAATCCCTCGCCGCAGGGCGTGCGCCCATACCAGTCCTTGGTGCCTGCGCCGCGGATGCACAACGGCGTACCGCGTGCGCGGGCGTCAGCGAGGCGTTCGCGAAAGGCTTCGGTGGCATCGCTCGAGGCCGCGCCAGATCCGCCTGGGCGGGCCTCGCCCGGACGCATGGTAGGATCGCCTGCGTTCATCAGAATCTCGGCAGCTCGGGGAACGGCACCGCGCCCCGGTGCACGTGCATGCGCCCGTACTCGGCGCAGCGTGCCCGCGTCGGAATCCCCTTGTCCGGGTTGAGCAGATTGTCCGGATCGAAGGCGCGCTTCACGGCGAAGAAGGCCGCGCGCTCCTCGGGCGAGAACTGCACGCACATCGAGTCCAGCTTCTCGATGCCGACGCCATGCTCGCCGGTCACGGTGCCGCCGAGCTGCACGCAGGTCTCGAGGATCTCCGCGCCGAACGCCTCGGCGCGGCGCCACTCCTCACGGTCCGCGCCATTGAACAGAATCAGCGGATGCATGTTGCCGTCGCCCGCGTGGAACACATTGATGCAACGCAGGCCGTACTTCTCCTGCATGCCCTCGATCCGCTGCAGCAGCTCACCGATACTGCGGCGCGGCACCGTCCCGTCCATGCAATAGTAGTCGGGTGAGATGCGGCCCGCGGCCGGGAAGGCATTCTTGCGGCCCGACCAGAAACGCAGGCGCTCCGCCTCGGACGAGGAGACCTGGATGCGTGTGGCGCCGCTCGCCGCCAGCACCTGCGACATTTGCTCGATCTCGGCGGCGACTTCCTCGGGCGTGCCATCGGATTCGCACAACAGGATGGCGGCCGCGTCGCAGTCATAACCCGCGTGCACGAAATCCTCGACGGCATGGATGGCGCCGCGATCCATCATCTCCAGCCCGGCAGGAATGATGCCTGCGCCGATGATGGCGGCGACTGCCTCGCCGCCTCGGCGCACGTCGTCGAAGCTCGCCATGATGACGCGCGCGGTCTGCGGCTCAGGAATGAGCTTGACCGTCACCTGCGTGACCACCACGAACATTCCCTCGCTGCCGATGGTCACCGCCAGCAGATCGAGCCCGGGCGCATCCGGCGCCAACGAGCCGAATTCGACGATTTCCCCGCTGCTGGTCACGCCGCGCACCTTGAGCACGTTGTGCACCGTCAGGCCGTATTTCAGGCAATGCACGCCGCCGGAGTTCTCCGCGACGTTGCCACCGATCGTACAGGCGATCTGCGAGGACGGATCGGGCGCGTAGTACAGCCCGTAGGGCGCAGCGGCTTCGGAGATGGCGAGGTTGCGCACCCCCGGCTCGACCGTGGCCGTGCGCGCCAGCGGATCGATGTCCAGGATGCGCGTGAAGCGCGCCAGCGAGAGCACGATGCCATGGCCGATCGGCAAGGCACCCCCGGACAACCCGGTGCCCGCACCCCGGGGCACCACCGGCACCTGGTGGTCGCGGCACAGGCGCATGATCGCCTGCACCTGCGCTTCGGTCTCGGGCAGCACGACCGCGAGCGGCAGTTGCTTGTAGGCGGCGAGACCGTCGCTTTCGTAGGGCGCGACCTGCTCGCGGCTCGTCAGGACGCGACAGCCAGGGCCGATCGCCTGCAGGGCTTCGAGGAAGGCTTGTCGCTCGACCGTGTGCATGACATCGACCCACCTACAGCCGCGGCCGCCGCTGCGACTGCCAATAGCGGATCAGTACGAAGCCGGTGGCCATGCCGCCCAGGTGCGCGAAATGCGCGATGCCCTGCGCCGTCTGAGTGATGCCGAGATACAGCTCGAGTGCACCGTAGAGC
>QGUO01000489.1 GCA_003242495.1 Pseudomonadota bacterium
CACGGGGGACGCGTTGATGGCAAACCGTGGAATCATCGCATTGTTGATCTTGCTGGCCGTGGCGGCGGTCGTGCTGGCCATGTCCGCCTTCACGGTGCGCGAGACCGAGCTCGCCATCAAGTTCCGCTTCGGCGAGATCGTGAAGGCGGATTACGAGCCGGGACTGCACTTCATGATCCCGATGATCAACAACGTGCGTAAGTTCGACAAACGCGTGGTGACGCGCAACTACCCGGCGGAGCAGTTCCTCACCAGCGAAGGCAAGATCCTGCGCATCGACTTCTACATCAAGTGGCGCGTCATCGATCCGTCCGACTACTACCAGGCGACTGCCGGGGGTAACGAGGAGATCGCCGCCAGCCGCCTCGGCGAAATCGTCAAGGATGGCCTCAAGGGCGTGATCGCCCGGCGCACCATCCAGCAGGTCGTGTCGGCCGAGCGCGCCGAGCTGATCGGCGAGGTGCTCAAGCTCGCCGACGTGAGCACCCGCGAGCTGGGCCTTGCGCTCGTCGACGTGCGCGTGAAGCGCATCGACCTGCCGGAGGAAGTGAGCGACTCGGTGTTCGACCGCATGCGCCAGGACTTCGCCCGTCAGGCGAAACAGCTGCGCGCCGAGGGCGAGGAGAATGCCGAGAAGCTGCGTGCCGAGGCCGATCGCCAGCGCACCGAGATCATCGCCGAGGCGTACCGCGAGGCGCAGATCATTCGTGGTGAGGGTGATGCGCGTTCGGCGGAGATCTACGCGAAGGCGTACTCGCGCAATCCGGAGTTCTATTCCTTCTACCGGAGCCTGCAGGCGTATCGCGACGCGATCGGCACGGAGAGCGACGTGCTGGTCATCTCGCCCGACAGCGAATTCTTCAAGTACTTCAACCGTGCCACGCGGCGTTGACCGCGTGGCTGCGGGCCTGCGCCGATGATTTGGTCGGATTTGCTGGCGGCTTTAGCCCTGTATCTGGTGCTGGAGGGTATCATGCCCTTCCTCAACCCCCAGTGGACGAAGCGCTTCATGAGTGCGCTCGCCACCATGGGCGATCGATCCATCCGCCTGGGGGGACTCGTGAGCATGGCGGCCGGCGTCGTGCTGTTGTACGTCGTGCGCGGCTAGTGTGAGCCATCCCGGCCGCCGCGCGCATGTGGGCGGAGCCGGGCGCTCGATAGTTCGAAGTCGGCGGCAGCCGATGGAAGCGGAAACCTTATGAGCAAGAACATCGTCGTCATCGGCGCCCAGTGGGGCGACGAGGGCAAGGGCAAGATCGTCGATCTGCTGACCGACCGCGTGGCCGGCGTGGTGCGCTTTCAGGGCGGCCACAATGCCGGGCACACGCTGGTGATCAACGGCAAGAAGACCATCCTGCGGCTGCTGCCTTCGGGCATCCTGCACGAGGGAGTCACCTGCTTCATCGGTAACGGCGTGGTGCTGTCGCCGCAGGCGCTGCTCGAGGAGATCGACGAGCTGGCGCGCGCCGGCATGGATGCCTCGGCCAGATTGCGCATTTCGGAGGCCTGTCCGTTGATCCTGCCTTACCACATCGCGCTCGACCGGGCGCGCGAGGCGGCGATGGGCATCGCCAAGATCGGCACCACCGGGCGCGGGATCGGCCCGGCCTACGAGGACAAGGTGGCGCGGCGCGCCATTCGCGTGCAGGACTTGTTCACGCGCGAGCGTTTCGCGGCACGGCTCGGCGAGGTGCTCGATTATCACAACTTCGTGCTGAAGAACTATTTCAAGACCGACACCATCGATTTCCAGAAGACGCTCGACGAGACGCTGCAGTACGCCGAGCGCCTCGAGCCCATGGTGGCCGATGTCTCGGGCGAGCTGAACGCGCTCATCCGCGCCGGCAAGCCGCTGCTGTTCGAGGGCGCACAGGCCGCGCTCCTCGATATCGACCACGGGACCTACCCGTTCGTGACCTCGAGCAATTGCGTCGCCGGGCAGGCGGCGGCGGGCGCGGGCATCGGTCCTGCGCACCTGCACTACGTGCTGGGCGTGGCCAAGGCCTATGCGACGCGGGTCGGCAGCGGTCCGTTTCCCACCGAGCTCGACGACGAGGTCGGCGAGCATTTGCGCGTCAAGGGGCATGAATACGGCTCGGTCACCGGCCGGCCGCGCCGCTGCGGGTGGTTCGACGCCGCCGGGCTGAAGCGCGTGGTGGAGCTCAACGGGATCTCCGGACTGTGCATCACCAAGCTCGATGTGCTCGATGGACTCGATACCGTGCGCATCGCGGTCGGCTACAAGGTGCGCGGCGAGCGCCGCGACATCCTCCCAGTGGGCGCCGAGGCGCTGGCCATCTGCGAGCCGATCTATGAGGAGTGGCCGGGCTGGAAGGAGTCGACGGTGGGCGTCCGGTCGTTCGATGCGCTGCCGGAGAACGCCAAGGCCTACCTGCGCCGTCTCGAGGAGCTGGTGGGGGCGCCGATCGCCATCATTTCCACCGGTCCGGAGCGCAACGAAACGATCGTTCTGCGTCACCCGTTCGATTGAAGGTCGGGCCGGCGTCGCCCGCGCTCACGCCGCCGCGCGCGGCGGCGTGGCTCGATCGTGCAGGGAGCTCATCGAGCCGGGTGCGGCGTGATGCGGGACCTGCGCGGCTTGCCGCGGCCGGGACGTCGTGGTGTGAGGTCCCCGCTGCCGGATGCTCCCGGGTGCGTGGCGCCGATCACACACGCGGGCGACCGGCACGTGTTACCCTATCCGCATCATTGAACCCGCCTTCAACCCAGACGCCGGCGAGCGCCACGGCGCGTCCGTTCTCAGATCCCGATCTTCGGGCGTGCACGGCAACGCATGTCCCGCACCCGTCCTGCCATGTGGCCCAGCGGCCTTTTCCATGGGCCCGAATCCCGGATTTTTCCGGGATCTTCAAGGGCTTGAAGTGCATTGGGAACGCGGCTGGCGTTCGGGAATGGTGCCCAGGAGAGG
>QGUO01000064.1 GCA_003242495.1 Pseudomonadota bacterium
CTGGAAAATCGCCGGCGTGCAGCGCCTGACGGTGCCCGGTCTGGACGAGGAGCGTCATCTTGTGGAAATCTGCCGGTCACACGATCGCCTCCCCTCCGCCGTGAACACTCCGACCGGGTCGCAGTGAGCCGATGCGATTGATGCACCGCGTTCTCGCCATCACCAACCAGAAAGGCGGCGTCGGCAAGACGACGACGAGCGTGAACCTGGCCGCCTCCCTGGCCGCGACGCGCCGGCGCGTGCTGCTCATCGACATGGATCCGCAAGGCAACGCCACCATGGGCTGCGGGATCGACAAGCGCACGCTCGAACGCTCCGCGACCGAAGTGCTGCTCGGTGAGTCGCCGCTCGCGCAGGCCATGCTCGAGGTCGAGCATTCGGGGTTCAAGCTGCTGCCCGCCAACCAGGACCTGGTCGCCGCGGAAGTGGAGCTGACCGGCAAGCCGGGCTGCGAACTGCGCCTGCGCCAGGCGCTCGAGCCGGTGCGCACCGAGTTCGACGTGGTGCTCATCGACTGCCCGCCGGCGCTCAACATGCTCACTTTGAACGCGCTGGTGGCCGCCGACGGCGTGCTCATTCCCATGCAATGTGAGTACTACGCGCTCGAAGGCCTGAGCGCGCTCATGAGCACCATCGACCAGATCCGCGCCGGCCCCAATCCGAACCTCGCCATCGACGGCATCTTGCGCACCATGTTCGACCCGCGGAACAATCTCGCGAACGAGGTGTCGGCGCAGCTCATCGAGCACTTCCAGGACAAGGTGTTTCGCACCGTGATCCCGCGCAACGTGCGCCTGGCGGAAGCCCCGAGCTTCGGCAAGCCGGCCCTGCATTACGACCGCGAATCGCGCGGCGCCCTCGCCTACCTGGCGCTGGCCGGCGAGATGATCCGGCGTGAAGAGGGCGATGGCGTGCCGGCGCCGGCCACCGCGGATAGTGAGAACTGACGTGGCGACCAAAAGACTGGGACGCGGACTTGGCGCGCTGCTCGGCCAGCCCGGTGCGGCGACGGGCGCGGCGACCTCTGCGGCTGCGCTGCCGGCGCAGGCGGACAATGTCGCGACGCTGACGCGCGACGAAGAGCTCATCACCGTTCCGGTGGATCTGCTCCAGCGCGGCAAGTATCAGCCGCGCGTCGACATGCGCCAGGAGACCCTGCAGGAGCTCGCCGAGTCCATCAAGGCGCAGGGGGTGGTGCAGCCCATCGTCATTCGCCCGCTGGAGGGCGCGGCCGGCCAGCCCCGCCGTTACGAGATCATCGCCGGTGAGCGCCGTTGGCGTGCCGCGCAACTCGCCGGCCTGCACGAGATTCCCGCCGTGGTGCGTCGGGTGCCCGACGAGGCGGCGGTGGCCATGGCGCTCATCGAGAACATCCAGCGCGAGAACCTCAATCCGCTGGAGGAAGCGCGCGCCCTCGATCGGCTCATCAAGGAATTCGACATGACGCACGCCGCGGCGGCCGAGGCCGTGGGGCGCTCGCGCGCGGCGGTCTCCAACCTGCTGCGCTTGCTCGATCTCGCCGATGAGGTGAAGGCGCTGGTGGAGCGGCGCGAGCTCGAGATGGGCCACGCCCGCGCGCTCGCCGGCCTGGAGAACCGCCGTCAGCAGGCCGAGGTGGCCGCGCTGGTCGCGAAGAAAAAACTGTCGGTCCGCGAGACGGAGGCGCTGGTCAGGCGCCTGGTCGCGCAGCCTGCCGAGCGCACCGCGGCGCCGGCGCGACCCGACCCGAACATCCGCAAGCTGGAGAGCGAACTTGCCGAGAAGCTGGGTGCGAAGGTCCAGGTCCAGCATTCGAGCTCCGGGAAGGGTAAGCTGGTGATCAGCTACCACTCCCTGGAAGAGCTCGATGGCATCCTCGACCATATCCGCTGACGCACACGAGGCGGACGCTGCGATGCGCAGGGATGGCCCGCGGACATGCGAACGGAACGCCTGAAGCGCCGGCTCACACTCGCTGCCCGCACGCTCGGGAATTCGCTCGCCACCGGTCTCTTGTATACAGCTCTTCCCGGCGCCGCGCACGCCCAGATCGCGGTAGACGGCGTCTTCGACGAGCCCGAGTGGGCGGACGCCGTACGGTGTGAGGACTGGCGGCGCATCGAGCCGTACTCGCTCGACGAGCCGCGTTACGCGAATCAGGTCCGCCTGCTGTCCACCGAGGACGGTCTTGCGGTGGCCTTCATCATCGACCACCCGCCCGGCGAGCGCCGGGTCAAGCCGCGCACCCCACGTGATTCCGAGACACTGATCGGCGAGTCCGTCGGCCTGGTCGTCGACTTCGATGCCACCGGACAGGTCGGCTACGAGTTCTCGGTGGCGCTCGGCGGCGGGGTCCGCGACGGCCTGGTGCTCAATCAAAACGAGTTCGACCGCGACTGGGACGGCGAGTGGCATCACGCAGTGCGCGAGACCGAGGAGCAGTGGTTCGTCGAGATGCTGATCCCCTGGTCGACCGTCAGCATGGGGCGCACCCGCAGCGAGCGGCGCACCATCGGGGTGTTCGCCAACCGCTATCTGTACGACCGCAACGAGCGTTTCGCCTGTCCCGGGATCAGCCTGAGCACGCCGGCGTTCCTGGCGGATCTGCAGCGCATCGAGATCACGCAGCATCGCGCCGCGGCGCGCCTGGACGTGGTGCCCTACGGCAGCTGGATCGCCGACCGGGTGGCAGGTACGTCCGAGCTCAAGGCCGGCGCGGACCTCGTCTGGAAGCCCTCGCAGAGCCTGTGGCTCGCCGCCACCCTGAACCCCGACTTCGGCCAGGTGGAGAGCGACGAGCTGGTCGTGGACTTCTCGGCCATCGAAACCGTGTTCACCGACAAACGGCCGTTCTTCACCGAGAACCAGGGTATTTTCGACCTGCGCACGCCCGCCAACGGCCAGCTGGTCTACACCCGCCGCATCGGCGCCGCGCCGGACGACGGCAGCGCCCGCTCCTCGGAGATCGATGCGGCGCTGAAGCTCAGCGGCCGCGCCGGGAGACTGATCTACGGTGCCTTTGCGGCCCAGGAGGATGGGTACTCGGCGGACCGCGGCCGCCTGTTCGGCGTCACGCGCCTGGCCCTGCCGCTGGCCCGCGGACGCATCGGCCATCTCGCCACCTGGGCGGACCGGCCGTATCTCGGGCGCACGGCGCTGGTCAATGCCGTGGATTTCGAGTGGACGCCGAACGATTGGTGGCGTCTCGCCGGGCAGGCCATGCGCTCGGATCTCGACGTCGAGCCGCGCGCCGGCCCGTCGGCGCCTGATCCGGGCGGTGACGCGGGGTCGCTGGACGGGCACGCGGCCTGGCTGCAGAGCGATTTCAATCGCTCGGCGCCGGTCACGCATACGCTGAAGCTCCTGTACATGGACGACCGCTTCGACATGAACGACCTCGGTTACATGGAGCGTAACGCGCTGCGGCAGATCGAATGGGAAACCAATCGCCGGGTGGCCGCCTCCGCCGAGGCCGGCCGCGTGAGCGGCGAGACGCAGCGCCTGTACCTCGCCTACCGCGAGAACGCGGACGGCGAACGACTGCCCTCACGCATCCAGGTGTCGCGCGACGTGCGCTATGCGAACGCCTGGCGCGGCTACCAGGAGCTGCGTTACATCCCCAGCGGCATCGACGACCTGCTCTCGCGCGGCAACGGACCGGTGGCGCTCGATGACCGGATCGGCGTCTACTTCGACGTGAACTCCCCGCGGCTCGGCAACTGGCAATACCTGCTCGGCGGCTACCTCTTCCAGCAGGGCGTCGAGGACTACTCGGCCCGCCTGCAGCTGGGCGTCACGTGGTTCCCCATGGAGGACCTCACCCTGCGCTTCGACGTCCTGCCCCAATGGTCCGAAGACTGGCTGCTCTGGGAGCCGGCGGAGGTGCGGGTCCTTCAGGATCGGCCCGTCACGCGCAACCTGTTCGGCGCCTACCGTGCCAGGCGTCTCGATACGGACCTGCGCGTCGACTGGATCCCGGCGCCGCGCCATGAGCTGCGGCTGCGCTGGCAGTGGATCGGGGTCGAGGCCGAGCCGCGCGCCGCCTACCGCACCGCGGCGGACGGGCGTCTGGTGCGCAGCGACGATGCCATCGCACCGTTCGCGGTCAACAACCTGGGACTGCAAATCCGTTATCGATTCGAAATCGGTCCCCTGTCGGACCTGTTCGTGGTCTACGGGCGCGGCGGCCTGGCGCAGCACGCCGGCGAAGCGCGCCGTCTCGGGACGCTCCTGGGCGACATCGACGACCTGCGCGACGCCGAGCAGTTCCTGGTGAAAATCCGCTATCGCCTCTGAACGCCCCAGGGCTTAAACTTTGCCGCGGCCGCTGCCCAGGGCGCTGGTCCGAGGATTGCACCCCACGACGACGTGACGGCTCGATGCGCCCGCCGGCGCATGCTGCCGCCCGCGCCTTTCCTTGAAGCACTGCAAAACGCGGCCTATAATGCGCCGCCTTTTCCGGCCGGGAAGTAATGTCACGTCACCGGACGGTGGCTTCCATAGGCTTTTCGCGTACACCGCCAAAGGGGCTCGGGTAACCGTCGCCTCTCCGACGAGTGCGGGCGCGCGGAGGTAGTGTTCGGCCGCTTTTCGGCCACTTGAGAGTCGCCAGTCACGTTGAGTCGTATCTTGAGTTCGACCTGTCCCGCAGCCAGCACCGACTCCGAGCGCGCCATGCCGGGTATCGCGAGCAAGCCGATTCGCACGGTCCTGCGTTGGCAGGCGCTGGTGACGCTGGTCTGTGCCGCGGCCGGCGGCTGGCTGGCGGGCGTGCACGGCGCGGGCTCGGCGCTCGCGGGCGGCGGCGTGACCCTGCTCGCCGGGCTGGCCTTCGCATGGCTCATCGGTCGCAGCAAGGCGGCCACCGCGGCGGGCACGCTGTTCACGGCGCTCAAGGCCGAAGGCGCCAAGATCCTGGTCATCGTCGTCGGGCTGTGGGTGGTGTTCAAGACCTACGAGCAGCTGGTGACGGTGGCGTTTCTGTGCACTTTTTTTGCGACGGCTTTGATCTTCTCCGCGGCGTTCTTCGTCCGCGACGGCGATCGGGTCGGAGGCTCGAGCGATGGCCGCTGAAGGCGAACTGACCCCGGCGGGGTATCTCAACCATCATTTGAACTATCTCCAGGCGTCCACCGGTGAGGGGGCGTTCTGGACGCTGCATCTCGACACCCTGATCACCTCGGTGCTCCTCGGCATCATCGGCACGGGGTTCATCTGGTGGGTGGCGCGTGGTGCGACCAGCGGTGTCCCGAACCGTCGTCAGGCGTTCGTCGAGCTGTGCGTGGACTTCATCGACGACCAGGTCAAGTCCATTTTCCACGCCGATCGCCGTCCCCTGGTGGCGCCGCTGGCGCTCACGGTGTTCGTGTGGGTGTTGCTCATGAACACCATGGACATCGTGCCGATCGACTGGCTGACCACGGTGTTCCTCGAGGGCCTGCTCGGCGCGCCCGCCTGGCGCCCCGTGCCCACCAACGACGTGAACACCACCTTCGGGCTGGCCATCACCGTGTGGCTGCTGATGATCTTCATGTTCATGAAGGTCAAGGGCACGGGCGGCTTCCTGCGCGAGCTGGTCACGCACCCGTTCGGCATCAAGCCCATCTGGGTCGCGCCCGTGCTGGTGGTCGCCAACCTGCTCATGAACATCGTGGAGTTCGTGTCGCGTCCGGTGTCGCACTCGCTGCGACTGTTCGGCAACCTGTATGCGGGCGAGATCATTTTCTTGCTGATCGGCATGCTGGCTGCGAGCAGCATCGCTGGTACGCTGGGGGCTGCTCTGCTCGGTGCGGGATGGGCCATTTTCCACATCCTGATCATCGTGCTGCAGGCCTACATTTTCATGATGCTCACCGTCGTGTACCTCGCGCTCGCCTACGAGGGCAGCCACTGAGGGGGCGCACGCGCGGCGCATCGCATTCGGGTTACAACGTTCGGCTTCGTTTCACTCTTGGTCTAGCAAACAGGAAAGCACAATGGAAACCATCCAGGCCCTCGCAATGGTCCAGGCGTACACCGGCATCGGTATCGGTCTCATCATCGGTTTGGGCGCGGCCGGCGCCTGTATCGGCGTGGCCATCATGTGCAGCAGCTTCCTCGACGGCGCTGCCCGCCAGCCCGAGCTGATGCCTGCGCTGCAGGGCAAGGTGTTCCTGCTCATGGGTCTGATCGACGCCTCGTTCATCATCGGCGTGGGTCTTGCCATGATGTTCGCGTTCGCCAATCCGCTCGCCGGCGCCATCCTGGCTGCGGGTCAGTGAGGAGCGTCAGGCCCCAGCGGCAGAGGCTGCCATGAACATCAATCTCACGCTCCTGGCCCAGGCCCTGACGTTCGCGATCTTCATCTGGTTCACGGCCAAGTTCGTCTGGCCGCCGCTCATGCGGGCGGTGGATGAGCGCCAGCAGAAGATCGCGGAGGGACTCGCCGCGGCCGAAGCCGGGATGAAGGATTTCGCCGAGGCGAAGGCGCGCGCCGAGGACGTGGTCCGCGAGGCGCGCGGCCAGGCCGCGCAGATCGTGGATCAGGCCCAGCGCCGCGCCAACGAAATCGTCAACCAGGCCAAGGGCATCGCGGTGACCGAGGGCGAGCGCCTGCTCGCCCAGGCGAAGCAGCAGATCGAGATCGAGCAGGCGCGCGCCCGCGAGGAGCTGCGCAAAGAGGCCGCCGCCCTGGTGGCGGCCGGTGTCGCCAAGGTGCTGGAGCGCGAGATCGACGCGTCCAAGCACAGCGATCTCATCGACAAGCTCACCGCCGAGCTTCGGACCTAGGAGCGCCGTCCCCGCATGGCCGAACGAAGCACCATCGCCCGTCCGTACGCCAAGGCCGCGTTCGCCTACGCCCGTGAGAAGGGCGTCCTGCGCCCGTGGTCCGAGGCGCTCGGCATCGCCAGCCTCGTGGTGTCCGACCCCCAGGTCGAGCGCCTCTTAGGCAATCCGCGGGTCACGCCCAGGCAGCTCGCCGACTTGATCGCGGATGTCTGCGGCAGCAAGCTCGACGCTCCGCTCGACGAGGCCGCGCGCGCCTTCATCGACGTGCTGGCCGAGAGCCGGCGTCTCGCGCTGCTCCCGGAGATCGCCACCATGTTCGAGGCGATGCTGGCCGAAGAGGAGAACGTCGCCGACGTGGCGGTGACCTCGGCGGCGCCGCTCGACGAGACGCAGCAGCGCGAGCTGGCCGAGTCGCTGCGCAAGCGCTTTGGCCGCGAGGTGCGGCTGCACCTGACGGTGGATCCGGCGCTGCTCGGCGGCGCCATCATCCGCAGCGGCGATCTGGTGATCGACGGCTCGCTCAAGACGCGGCTCGATCAGCTCGCCGCCGCCATGACGCATTGACGCTCCGGCGCCCGGAGTAATCGACGGACGACCGGATACATTCGAGGAATTAGCAAATGTCCATCAAGGCCTCGGAGATCAGCGATCTCATCAAGGCGCGCATCGATAAGTTCGCGGGCGCGGCCGAAGCTGCCAATGTCGGCACGGTCATCAACGTGACCGACGGCATCGTTCGCGTGCATGGTCTCGCGGACGCGCGCTACGGCGAAATGCTCGAGTTCCCCGGCGGCAGCTACGGGCTGGCGCTGAACCTCGAGCGCGACTCGGTCGGCGCCGTGGTGTTGGGCGACTACCGGCACATCGTCGAGGGCGACACGGTCAAGACGACCGGACGCATTCTCGAGGTGCCCGTGGGCGAAGCCCTGCTGGGGCGCGTGGTCGACGCCCTCGGCAATCCCCTGGACGGCAAGGGCCCCATCCAGGCCGAGCGCAACATGCCGGTGGAGCGGGTGGCGCCGGGCGTGCTGTTCCGCAAGTCGGTGAACCAGCCGGTGCAGACCGGCTACAAGGCCATCGACTCCATGGTGCCGATCGGCCGTGGTCAGCGTGAGCTCATCATCGGCGACCGCCAGACCGGCAAGACCGCGCTCGCGATCGACACCATCATCAACCAGAAGGACAGCGGCATTAAGTGCATCTACGTGGCCATCGGGCAGAAGCAGAGCTCGATCGCCAACGTGGTGCGCAAGCTCGAAGAGCACGATGCCATGAAGCACACCATCGTGGTGGCCGCCTCGGCCTCCACGCCCGCCTCGATGCAGTACATCGCGCCCTATGCCGGCTGCACCATGGGCGAGTACTTCATGGACAAGGGCGAGGACGCCCTGATCATCTACGACGACCTGACCAAGCAGGCCTGGGCGTACCGCCAGATCTCCCTGCTGCTGCGCCGTCCGCCGGGTCGCGAGGCCTATCCGGGCGATGTGTTCTACCTGCACTCGCGCCTGCTCGAGCGCTCGGCGCGCGTCAACGAGCTGTGGGTGGAGAAGCAGACCGGTGGCAAGGTCAAGGGCAAGACCGGCTCGCTCACGGGCCTGCCCATCATCGAGACCCAGGCGGGCGACGTGACGGCCTTCGTGCCGACCAACGTGATCTCGATCACCGACGGCCAGATCTTCCTGGAGAGCGACCTGTTCAACGCGGGCATCCGGCCGGCCATGAACGCCGGTATCTCGGTGTCGCGTGTCGGTGGCGCTGCCCAGACCAACATCATCAAGAAGCTCGGCGGCGGTATCCGCCTGGCGCTGGCCCAGTACCGCGAGCTGGCGGCGTTCTCGCAGTTCGCCTCCGACCTCGACGAGGCGACCCGCCGGCAGCTCGAGCGCGGCGAGCGTGTCACCGAGCTGATGAAGCAGAAGCAGTACTCGCCGATGTCGGTCGCGGAGATGGCGCTGTCCATCTACGCGGTGAACAACGGCTACATGGACAAGGTGGAGCGCAACAAGATCCTCGACTTCGAGGCGGGTCTGCAGGCGTTCGCCAAGACCAATTACCAGAGTCTGCTCGACGGCATCAACGCCAACCCCGAGCTCACCAAGGAGGTCGAAGAAGGCCTCAAGAAGTGCTGCGAGGAATTCGTGGCCACAGGCACGTACTGATCGACCATGGCCGGCGCCAAAGAAATCCGCGTCAAGATCGCGAGCTTCAAGAGCACGCAGAAGATCACCAAGGCCATGGAAATGGTGGCCGCGAGCAAGATGCGCAAGGCGCAGGATCGCATGAGCGCGACCCGCCCCTACGCCGAGCGCATCCGCCGCGTGATCGGGCACCTGCGCGTGGCGACACCGGACAACGCGCATCCGTACCTGGTCGAGCGCGAGGCGAAGTCGGTGGGGTTCGTGATCATCACCACCGACCGCGGCCTGTGCGGCGGTCTGAACATCAACCTGTTCAAGACCACGCTCGCCGCCATGCGCGAGTGGCAGGAGCGCGGCGCCGAGGTGTCGCTGTGTCTCATCGGGGCCAAGGGCGTGCAGTTCTTCCGCCGCCTCGGCAACGTCAAGACGCTGGCGACGATCACGCATCTGGGCGACACGCCGCACGTGGCCGACCTGATCGGCACCGTGAAGGTGATGCTCGACCTGTACAAGGAAGGCAAGCTCGACCGGCTGTTCGTCGTTCACAACGAGTTCGTGAACACCATGAGCCAGGTGCCCGTGGTGCGCCAGCTCCTGCCGGTGCTCACCGAGGACGAGGACAAGCTGCAGAAGCTGTGGGACTACATCTACGAGCCGTCGGCCGATGAGCTGCTCGACGGCATGTTGATGCGCTACATCGAGGCGCAGGTCTACCAGGGTGCCGTCGAGAACGTCGCCTGCGAGATGGCCGCGCGCATGGTGGCGATGAAGAGCGCCACCGACAACGCCGGCAAGCTGATCGACGAGCTGCAGCTCATCTACAACAAGGTGCGCCAGGCAGCGATCACCAAGGAGATCAGCGAAATCGTCGGCGGCGCGGCCGCGGTCGAGTGAGGCGTTGCGCGGGCGGCATGATGGCGAGCCCGCGGGCGAGACAAGGTTTCAATCGCGGGATCGGGCAACCTGTCGCGACCCCGCGCGGCGAGGAACCGAAGGTGCGGCTTTCGGCTCGCCGCCCGCCACCTGCGACGGCGTGGCACAACCCCGTGCCTGGGTTCGCGGCGTGCACGGGGCGATGCGGAATTAGGTTTTAGAGGAAGCGAGTAATGGCAACCGGCAAGATTGTGCAGATCATCGGCGCCGTCATCGACGTCGAGTTCCCGCGCGAGGAGATTCCGCGCGTCTACGAGGCGCTCAAGCTCGAGGACGGCGATCTCACGCTCGAGGTGCAGCAGCAGCTCGGCGACGGCGTGGTGCGCACGATTGCCATGGGCGTCTCGGAGGGCCTGAAGCGCGGCATGACCGTGAAGTCCACCGGTGCGCCGATCTCCGTGCCGGTCGGCAAGGGCACGCTCGGACGCATCATGGACGTGCTCGGCGCGCCG
Source organism: Pseudomonadota bacterium (assembly GCA_003242495.1). Taxonomy (GTDB): domain Bacteria; phylum Pseudomonadota; class Gammaproteobacteria; order Steroidobacterales; family Steroidobacteraceae; genus Steroidobacter. The sequence continues at coordinate 10,274 of QGUO01000064.1, forward strand.
CAGGACGAGCGCGGCCCCGTCCAGGCCACCGAGTACTGGCCCATCCACCGCCCCGCCCCGTCCTATGACGAGCAGGCCGGCGGGCAGGACCTGCTCGAGACCGGCATCAAGGTCATCGACCTGCTGGTGCCGTTCGCCAAGGGCGGCAAGATCGGCCTGTTCGGCGGCGCCGGCGTGGGCAAGACCGTCAACATGCTCGAGCTCATCAACAACATCGCCAAGGCGCACTCCGGCCTGTCGGTGTTCGCCGGCGTGGGCGAGCGCACCCGCGAAGGCAACGACTTCTACCACGAGATGGCCGAGGCGGGCGTCATTCAGCTCGACAACCTCGAGGAGTCCAAGGTGGCCATGGTGTACGGCCAGATGAACGAGCCGCCGGGCAACCGTCTGCGTGTGGCGCTCACCGGCCTGACCATGGCGGAGTACTTCCGCGACGAGAAGTCCGAGGGCGGCAAGGGCCGCGACGTGCTGCTGTTCATCGACAACATCTATCGCTACACGCTCGCCGGCACCGAGGTGTCCGCGCTGCTCGGCCGCATGCCCTCGGCCGTGGGCTATCAGCCGACGCTCGCCGAGGAGATGGGTGTGCTGCAGGAGCGCATCACGTCCACCAAGACCGGCTCGATCACCTCCATCCAGGCGGTGTACGTGCCGGCCGACGACCTCACCGACCCCTCGCCGGCGACCACGTTCGCGCACCTGGACGCCACCGTGGTGCTCGACCGTCAGATCGCCGCGCTCGGCATCTATCCGGCGGTGAACCCGCTCGACTCGACCAGCCGTCAGCTCGATCCGCTGATCATCGGCGAGGAGCACTACAACGTGGCGCGCGGCGTGCAGGCCGTGTTGCAGCGCTACAAGGAGCTGCAGGACATCATCGCCATCCTGGGCATGGACGAGCTCTCGGAGGACGACAAGCTGACCGTGGCCCGGGCGCGCAAGATCCAGCGCTTCCTGTCGCAGCCCTTCCACGTCGCCGAGGTGTTCACGGGCGCGCCCGGCAAGTACGTGCCGCTCAAGGAGACGGTGCGCGGCTTCAAGGCCATTCTCGATGGTGAGTACGATCACCTGCCCGAGCAGGCGTTCTACATGGTCGGCACCATCGACGAGGCCGTCGAGCGCGCCAAGACGCTGCAGTAGGAATCCTCATGGCCACTATCCACGTCGACATCGTGAGCGCCGAGGGCGAGATCTTCTCCGGCGAGGCCGCCATGGTGTTCGCGCCGGCGGTCATGGGCGAGATCGGCATCGCCCCGCGGCACGCTCCGCTGCTCACCACGCTCAAGCCGGGCGAGGTGCGCGTGCAGACGCCGGGTGGCGACGAGCAGTTCTTCTATGTCTCGGGCGGCGCCATCGAAATCCAGCCGCACATGGTGACGGTGCTGGCGGACACCGCGGTGCGCGCCAAGGACCTCGACGAGGCCGCGGCGCAGCTCGCCAAGCAGCGTGCCGAGGAGGCGCTCAAGGAGCGCGGCAGCCAGGTCGAGCTGGCCGAGGCCCAGGCCGAGCTGGCCCGCGCCATGGCGCAGCTGCGCGCCATCGAGAAGCTCCGCAAGATGAAGCGCTAGCGCTGCCGGCCGGGACACCGGCCGGTCCCGCATTGCCACCGCCCCCGTTCCCGGGGCTGTACGCGCGGCACGGCATCCCCGAGCTTTGGGT
>QGUO01000065.1 GCA_003242495.1 Pseudomonadota bacterium
TTTCAGTTCAGTGGCCTGAATGCGCGTGCCGTGTCCCATGGGGCGTCGGCGCGCCATCCATCACCGCCGTCGTCGCGGACGGGTGGGGATGATGTCCGGGGCCATGCATGGGCTTGAGCGCGGCCATGACCAGCCAGACGCCGAAGGCGAGCAGCACGATCCCGCTGATCTGGCGGGCGCGGCGCGCCTGCAGGAGTCGATGGAGCTGGGCGGCGAGCACGCTGCTGGTCAGCATCGACGGCAACGTGCCGAGGCCGAAGGCCAGCATCACGGCGGCGCCCTGAAGGGCATCCCCGCTCAGGGCGGCGATCAGCAGCATGGAATACACCAGGCCGCAGGGCAGCCAGCCCCACAGCAGTCCCAGGAGCAGTGGCCCGCCGACATCGCCGGCGCGTGTCGTGTGCCGCGCCAGCGGCTGAACGGTGCGCCAGAAGCGTGCGCCCACCTGTTCGATCCCGCCGAGCAGGTTCCAGGAAAACAGTGTCCTGAGCGCGATGAGCACCACCAGCAGCCCGGCGGCCAGGCGCAGGGTGGCGGCCAGACGGCCGAAGTCGAGCACGGAGGCAAGGCCCGCGCCGAGCAGGCCGAACAGCAGGCCGGCCAGCGCGTAGCCGCCGAGCCGGCCGAGGTGGTAGAGCGTCGCACTGCGCACCGCGCCGAAGCGCGTCCCGGCGCCGGCGCGCGCACGCATGCCGAGCGCACCCGCAAGACCGCCGCACATCGCGAGACAGTGACCGCTGCCGGCCAGTCCCGAGAGCAGCGCCGCCGAAAGCGTGATGCCGGTCAGCTCAGACATCGTCCGGGGCCGAGGGCTCGGGGGGCGTGGGTTCGTCGCGTAGCACTTCCCATCCAGGGCTGTCGAGATCGTCGAACTGGCCGTTGTCCACTGCCCAGAAAAACGCCCAGCCGGCGATCACGACGAGCACCAGGCTCAGCGGCACCAACAGGAAGAGACTGCTCATGCGGCACCCCTGAGCGCGGACGGCGAGGCCAGGGCGGGCGGCTGCGTGGCGGGCCGGAGGCGGTCGGTGCCGTTCCGGACTTTGCGGTCGGGCAGCAGGCGCATGGTGTTGAGAATGACGCCGATGGAACTGGCCGACATGCCGAGCGCGGCCAGCCAGGGTGGAATGAAGCCCAGGGCGGCGAGCGGCAGACAGCCGAAGTTGTAGGTTACCGCCCAGATCAGGTTCTGTCTGCCGATGCGCAGGGTACGGCGTGCAATCGCCACGGCGCCGGCGAGCGATTCGAGATGCTCGCCGACGAGCGCCATGTCGGCGCTGGCATGGGCGAGGGCGCTGCCTCCGCCCATGGCAATGGAGACGTTGGCGGTGCCGAGGGCCGGTGCATCGTTGATGCCGTCGCCGATCATGGCCACGCGGTGGCCTGCACGTTGCAGGCGTTCGACGTGCGCCACTTTCTGCCAGGCGGTACGGCGCGCGTAATGCGTCCGGATCCCGCTTTGCGCCGCGACGGCGGCGACGGCCTCATGGCTGTCGCCGCTCAGGATCTGGGATTCGACGCCGGCGGCACGCAGGGCGGCCACCGCTGCGGGCGCGTCGTCGCGCATCACGTCGTGCAGCTCGATCAAGGCCAGTGCCCGCTGCTCGTCGCCGAGTGCGACGACGGTGCCGGTCAGGCCGGCCGGGGTGTCCGGCGCGACCGCCTCGCCGCGCAAGTCGGCCACGAATTCCGGTGTGCCGATCCGGTAGCGGCGTCCACCGACCAGACCCTCGACCCCCGCGCCGGCCACGACGCGCACCTCGCAGGCCGGCTCGGTCACGGGGACCGCCGCGAACGCCCGGGCGAGCGGATGTTCCGAGGGCAATTCCAGGGCGGCGGCAATCTCCAGGCAATGTTCCGGGCTCAGGTCCGCAAGCGGCACGCAGCGGCCCACGCTGACGGCGCCGCGTGTCAGCGTCCCGGTCTTGTCGAACACCGCACGGTCGATGCGCGCGAGCGCCTCGATGGCGTCCGGATTCGTGACCAGCACCCCCTGACTGGCCAGTCGTGCGGTGGCGGCGGACAGCGCCGCGGGCATGGCGATGGCGAAGGCGCAGGGACAGGCGACGACCAGCACGGCAAGGGTGGCCTCGAAGGCGCGGGCGGGATCGATGGCGAGCCACGCACCGCAGGTCACGCCCGCGCCCAGCAGGACGAAGGTCAGAAACCGGGCCGCGGCCGCATCGGCTGCGCGGGCAATGGCCGGCTTGCGGGTCTGCGCACGCTGCAGCAGCTGCACCATGTGCGACAGGACCGTGGCGCCCGCCACGGCCGTCACCCGGGCTTTCACCGGGTCGCCGACGTTCTGAGTACCGGCCCTGACCGGGTCGCCGACGCGCCGCCGGACCGGCAGCGATTCTCCGGTGAGCAGCGCTTCGTCGATCTGTGCCTCCCCGTCCAGGATCTCGCCATCGGCCGGAAAGATCTCGCCGGTGCGCACCCAGACCACGTCGCCGACGCACAGGGCGCCGGGCGGCACCGCCTCCAGGCCGTTTGCGCCCACGCGGTGGGCATGCGCGGGCACCTGCCGCGCAAGTGCATCGGCGAGATCCGTCGTACGATGCCGCACGCTCATCTGCACGAAACGGGCGAGCGTCAGGAAGAAGACGAACATCGTAATCGAATCGAAGTACACCTCGCCGTGGGCGACGAGGGCGTTCCAGACGCTTGCGACATAGGCGAGTCCCAGCGCGATGCCGACCGGTACATCCATGTTGATCGCTCCGAGCCGCAGGCTGCGCACGGCGCCGGCGAACACCGGCGCGGCGGCATAGCCGATGACGGGCGTGGCGATCAGCAGACTGACCAGGCGGAACAGGCTGTGAATGTCCGGCTGGATGACCTCGCCGGTGAACTGCGCGGCGTACTCGCCCACGGCGAACATCATGACCTGCATCATGCCCAGGCCTGCCACCGCGAGACGGCGCAGGGCATCGCGCCGCTCGGCCTGTTGCAGATCGGCCGTGCCCTGTGCGCTGAGGGGGTGGGGCAGATAACCGAGCTGCGCGATGGTGCGCAGGACCTGGCTGAGATCGAGCTCGGCGCGGCGCCAGGTGACCAGCAGGCGCCCGGTGGCGGCATTGGCCGTCGCCTCCACGACGCCGGGCCGACCCTGCAGGACCCGCTCGATCAGCCAGGCGCAGGCTGCGCAACGCAGGCCGTCGATCGCGAGCGTCGCCGAGTCCTCGTCGCCCGAGCTGCGGATGAACGGCGCGGCGATCTGCGGGTCGCCATACACGGACCAGCGATCGGGGCCCGTGGGGCTGTCCGGGCGCACGCCCGCGGCGGTGCGAAAGCGATAGTAGTCGCTCAGGCCCGCATCGCCGATGAGCTCGGCGACCGCGAGGCAGCCCTGGCAGCACACCGGCTCGTCGCGTCCGGCGATACGCGCCGTCAGCAACGAACCGAGCAGCGGCTCGCCGCAATGAAAGCATGCATCGGTCACCGCGCGAGCGTTCACGGCGCGACCGGAGCGAGGAAGCGGGTGCGCGCGACGGTCTCGCTGCCGTCGCCGGTGCGCGCGACGATGGCGATGTCGTGTCCGCCGCTCACCGCGCTCGCCGGCACGCGGATACGTATCGTGGCACTGGCGACCTCGCCGGCGTCGAGCGACCAGGCGGGACGCTCGCTCTCGAGGATCGCGCCCGGCAGGTCGCGCACTGCGAGATGCACCGTCTGCGCCTGTGCGTCCTTGTTGATGAGGCGCAGCGTGTAGACGTTCTCGATGTCGGCGCCGACCTCGCGGAACAGCGCGTTGCGGTCGCGCAGCACATCGATTTCGATGAGCGGACGATTGGCGATGCTCACGGCGAAGCCGATGAGCAGGGCAAGCAGCAGGGCGCCGTACACCAGGACCCGGGTGCGCAGAATGCGCGTCTTACCGCCCTCGAGCGCCGTTTGGGTCGTGTAGCGGATCAGCCCGCGCGGATAGCCCATGCGGTCCATGACTCCGTCGCAGGCGTCGATGCACGCCGCACAGGCGATGCACTCGAGCTGCAGGCCATTGCGGATGTCGATGCCCGTGGGGCAGGCCTGCACGCACAAGGTGCAATCGATACAGTCGCCCAGCCCGCGACTGGCCGCCGGGGTATTGCGGCTGCGGGATCCGCGCGGCTCGCCGCGTGCGGCGTCATAGGAAATGATGAGCGTGTCGGCATCGAACATGGCGCCCTGGAAACGGGCGTACGGGCACATGTACTTGCAGACCTGCTCGCGCATGTAGCCGGCGTTGCCATAGGTGGCAAAGCCGTAGAACAGCATCCAGAACGTCTCCCAGCCGCCCAGGCTCGCGCTGCGGATCTTGGCGAAGAGCACCTCGATGGGCGTGAAGTAGCCGACGAAGGTGAACCCGGTGTACAGGGCAAAGCTCACCCACAAGAGCTGCTTGGCGCTCTTGCGCAGGATCTTGTTGGCGGTCCAGGGGCCCTCGTCCAGCTTCATGCGTTGGCGATGGCCGCCCTCGACCAGCCGTTCCATCCACACGAAGATCTCCGTCCAGACGGTTTGCGGGCAGGCATAGCCGCACCACAGGCGTCCGGCGAGCGCGGTGAAGAAGAACAGGGACAGCGCGGCGATGACCAGCAGCCAGGTGAGGAAGAAGAAGTCCTGCGGCAGAAACGTCAGGCCGAAGATATGGAACTGGCGCGCCGGCAGGTCGAACAGCACCGCCTGGCGGCCGTCGAACCGGATCCATGGCAGGAGATAGAACACGCCGAGCAGCACGATGACGGAGGCGATCCGCCAGCGGCTGAAGCGGCCGCGGACTTCACGCGGATACACCTTCTGGTGCGCCGCGTACAAGCCGACGACGGCGTCTTTCTCCGCCGCGCTCATACGCTGCTCCGTCGGCCACGCGGGCGCCCGCTGCGATGCGCCGCCACCCGCGGCGCGAGCAGGCAGGCGGTGAGCGAGCTCGACACTGCCGCCACGATCCAGAAGAAGAAGAAGCCGATCGCATACCCGGTCATGCGATCGGCGAGCCAGGCCGGTGGCGAGTCGTCCTCACCCAGCTTCGTAGGATCGAATATCGCGAAGAACACCATGGTGGCCGCGGCGGCCGCCAGAAAAGCGGGCCACAGCACCACGCCGACGGCCTGGCCGCGCCGGGCGCGCCGGTATGCCGACAGGTCAGTGATTGCGCTCATCGGTGTTCGCCTCCTCGGATGCGAGCCCGGCGAACGCGTCCGAGCGTTGCCCGAGGCTCAGGACGTACGCCGCGAGCAGCCGGACCTTCGACTCGCCCAGCAGGGGAGCGTGGGCCGGCATCTCGCTGTCACGGCCGTTCTGGATGGTTTCACGCACCGCCGCGAAATCACCGCCGTGCAGCCAGACATCGTCCGTCAGGTCGGGCGCGCCGAGCGCCGGGTTGCCGCGAGCGTCGGGCCCGTGGCAGGCGCTGCACAGCGCCTGGAAGTGGGCCTTGCCGGCCTCGATCCAGTCCTGTGGCGCCGTGCGTCCGCTCAGGCTCAGCACGTATGCGGCCACTTCGTTCACGCCCTGCTCACCGAGCACCGTGCCGAGCGCCGGCATGGTGCCGCGGCGCCCGGACGCAATGGATTGATAAATGTCGTCGGCCGTGCCGCCCCACAACCAGTCGTCGTCGGTGAGGTTTGGAAAGCCGCGCGCGCCGCGGGCATCGGAGCCGTGACACGTCGAGCAGTTGGCGGCGAACAGGTTTCTGGCGGTGCGCATCGCCTCGTCGTTGCGCGCCAGTTGCTCCAGCGGCAGGTCGATGAACGATGCGATTTGCTGCTCGAAGGCGGCCTGCGCGGCGCGGTTCTGGGATTCCCACTGGCCGACCTGGCTCCAGCCCTTCACGCCGGGGAAATTGCCCAGTCCCGGGTAGAGCGCCAGGTAGGTCAGGGCGAAGATCACGCTCAGCACGAACAGGCCCAGCCACCAGCGCGGCATGGGGTTGTTGTATTCCTCGAGATCCCCGTCCCAGACGTGTCCGGTTTTCTCGGCTTTCTCGCCCGCTTGCGGCGCGGGCGCCGCGCCGCGGCTGGTCCACCAGATCAGCCACAGGCAGCCGAGAATGTTGAGGATCGTGAACGCGACGATGAAGATCGCCACTCCGGGCGGAAAACCGGGACTCATGCCAGCTCGCTCCTCGAGTCGGTGGCCGAGCCTGCGCGCGCGTTGGCTGCGACGCGTAGCCAGCATCGCGCGACCAGCCACGCGCAGGCGTTGCACAGGCCGAAGACGACGATGAATGACAGCAGCCCGGCGTTCATGAGCGTGGACTCCGGGCGTCGGTCTCCGTGCCCGATGCCGTGGAAGCGGGTGACAGGGAGTCCTCCAACGGCAGACGCGCGGCCGCGTCGAACTCCCGGCTGTGCCGCCGGCTCCAGGTGCGGATCACGAGCATCACGAAACAGGCCAACAGAACCAGCGTGATCAAGCCACGCACTACGCCGAGGCTCATGGCTGCACCGCCTGGGCAGCGTCGCTCGCGGCGGCCTGCCCGCGGAACTTGAGACCCTGGAGGTAGGCGATCAGCGCGTCCATCTCGCTGCGCCCGTCGACTTCCTGCGCCGCCGCTGCAATCTGTTCGTCGCTGTACGGCACGCCGATGCGACGCAGCGCGATCATCTTGCGCCGGGTCGCTTCGCCGTCGAGGGTGCGCTCGGCGAGCCAGGGAAAACCGGGCATGTTGGACTCGGGTACGACGTCGCGCGGATTCAGGAGGTGCACCCGGTGCCACTCGTCCGAATAGCGGCCGCCGACGCGGGCGAGATCGGGTCCCGTGCGCTTGGAGCCGAACTGGAACGGATGATCGTAGACCGCTTCGCCGGCGAGCGAGTAGTGGCCGTAACGCGCGGTTTCGGCCGGCAGCGGACGGACCATCTGCGAGTGGCAGTTGTAGCAGCCTTCGCGGATGTAGATATCGCGACCTTCGAGCGCGAGCGGCCCATAGGGCTCGACGCCCGGCGCCGGCTCCACCACGGAGCGCTGTGCGTACAACGGGACGATCTCGACGAGCCCGCCGATGCTGATCACGATGACGATCAGCACGCCGAGCAGGCCGAGTCTCTTCTCAACGACTTCGTGGGACATGGCGTGAGGCGTGACCACAGGAATGGAGGAATGACGACACCAAGGCGCGTTCTCCCGGGCTCGTTCAGGTCGGCACCGCCACGGCCGCCGTGGCGGGCTTGGGCTCGCGCACGGTCTGCCAGACGTTCCAGGCCATCAGCAGCATGCCGATCAGGAACAGCGCGCCGCCGAGCAGGCGCACCGCGTAGTAGGGGTAGGTCGCCGCGAGCGATTCGACGAAGGTATAGGTCAGCGTGCCGTCCGCATTGGTCGCGCGCCACATCAGGCCCTGCATCACGCCCGCGATCCACATCGACGTGACATAGAGCACGATGCCGAGGGTGGCGATCCAGAAATGCGCCTCCATGAGCCGCACGCTCCACATGCCGGGGCGCCCGTAGAGGCGCGGAATGAGCGCGTACAGCGAGCCGATGGTGATGAAGGCCACCCAGCCGAGCGCACCCGAATGCACGTGTCCGATGGTCCAGTCGGTGTAATGCGACAGCGCGTTCACCGTCTTGATGGCCATCATCGGACCCTCGAAGGTCGACATGCCGTAGAAGGACAGCGACACCACCAGGAACTTCAGGATGGGATCGGTGCGCAGCTTGTGCCAGGCGCCCGACAGCGTCATCAGGCCGTTGATCATGCCGCCCCAGGACGGTGCGAGCAGGATCAGGGAGAACACCATGCCCAGCGACTGCGCCCAGTCGGGCAAAGTCGTGTAGTGCAGGTGATGCGGGCCGGCCCACATGTAGATCGAGATGAGCGCCCAGAAGTGCACGATCGACAGGCGATAGGAGTAGACCGGGCGGCCGGCCTGCTTCGGCACGAAGTAGTACATCATCCCGAGAAAGCCGGCGGTGAGGAAGAACCCCACGGCATTGTGCCCGTACCACCATTGCACCATGGCGTCGACCACGCCGGCATACAGGCTGTAGGACTTGGTGAGCGACACCGGGATCGCCAGGTTGTTGAAGATGTGCAGCACGGCGACCGCGATGATGTAGGCGGCAAAGAACCAGTTCGCGACGTAGATGTGGCGCATGGCGCGCCGCGCGATCGTGCCGAAGAAGACCACGCCATAAGCGATCCAGACGATGGCGATCAGCACATCGATGGGCCACTCGAGCTCGGCGTACTCCTTGCTCTGGGTGATGCCGAGGGGCAGGGTGATGATGGCGAGCACGATGACGGCCTGCCAGCCCCAGAAGGTGAACGCGGCGAGCCGGTCGGAGAACAGCCGCGCATGGCAGGTGCGTTGGACGACGAAGTAGGACGTCGCAAACAGCGCGCAGCCGCCAAAAGCAAAAATGACCGCGTTGGTGTGCAATGGGCGCAGGCGGCTGAAGGTCAGCCAGGGAATGTCGAAATTGAGCGACGGCCACAGGAGCTGGGCGGCAATGAACACACCCACGCTCATGCCGACGATGCCCCAGACCACGGTCATGATCGCGAATTGCCGCACGACCTTGTCGTTGTACTGCACAGGCGGCGTGCCGGCGGCAAGAGCATGCGCGTTGGACGTCGACATCGGGATCTCGAAAACGGTCGGTGAACGGGGCCGGGGAACATACCGGGCGCGCACGGCGCCGTATTTACGGATTCCCCGAGAGCACATGCGCGCTAGCACGGAGTGCAGGCGCATGCCTGCCCTGATCTGCGTCGCTCAAAAAAGCCTGGTCAGCGTGCCGAGGGGATGATGGGTGCGCGCGATGCTGATGATGAGCACGTACACGGCGAGCGCCGCGAGCCAGCACCCGCATCGCAGCCGAGGCGATCGGGCACGCTTCAGCGCCAGGCTGCCGAGCACGATGTAGACGATCAGCAGGAGGACCTTGGCCGTGAGCCAGCCATGCACGAAGGGATACTGGCGCAGGATGCCGACCAGCAGCAGCGCGGCGGTGAGCAGGATGGTATCGATGGCGTAGCTGAGCCAGCGCACGGGCAGGGCCATTGCCCAGCGCGCGCCGGCGAGCGCGGCCGCTCCGCGTAACAGGAACAATCCGCCGCTGGCGAACACGGCGGCCACGTGCACGGCCTTGATCTGTGGATACAGCTCGATCATGGGCGCCGGGGGACCGGCGGGCGCGCCGGGTCGTGGCCGCGCCCCCGGCGGTCTCAGGCCTGCCCGGTCAGTGTCATGTGCATCTTGACCAGGTGCGCCACGGAGCGTGCGCCCATTTTCTCCATGACATTCGCGCGATGAATCTCCACGGTGCGCTCACTCAGCCCCAGATCGATGGCGACGACTTTGTTGGCGCGGCCGTCGACCACCAGCTCCATGACTTCGCGCTCGCGCGGCGTCAGCGATTCCAGGCGCCGGCGCAGATCCGCGTGGCGTTCGACGATCTCACGGTTCTCCGCGTCCTGTTTGAGGGCGGCATTGATGCGGTCGAGCAAATCCTGGTCGCGAAACGGCTTCTGCAGGAAATCGAAGGCGCCGTCCTTCATGGCCTGGACCGCCATCGGGATATCGCCATGGCCGGTGATCAGGATGACGGGCAGCATCGAGCCGCGGCGGTTCAGGGTCTGCTGGACCTCGAGGCCGCTCATCTCGGGCATACGTACGTCGAGGAGCAGGCACCCCGGCTGGTTGGGGTCGTAGTTTGCCAGAAACTCGGTGGGCCTGCCAAAGGCCACGGTCGTATAACCGACGGTCTGCATGAGCACCGTGAGCGCACGGCGCATGCCGTCGTCGTCATCGACCACGTAGATCACCGGGCTGCGCCCGGCCGTGCTCTCTTGAGTCATTGCGTCGATACTCCTTCGGCCGCGGGCAGGCGGAACCAGAAGCGCGCACCGCCGCCCGCGGCGTCCTCGAAGCCGATCGTCCCCTCGTGTGCTTCGACGATGGCGCGGCTCGAGGCGAGACCGAGGCCGGTGCCGTGACGCTTGGTGGTGAAAAACGGCCGGAACAACTGATCGCGCGCCTCCGGCGGGACGCCCATGCCGCGGTCGACCACTGCGGTGAGCACGCCGTAACGATCGCCGCTCAGCTGTATCTGCACGATCGGCGCCTCGTGATCGCGCTGCGGGGCCTCCAGGGCATTCTGCACGAGCGTAAACAGGACGTGCTGGATGCGCAGACGATCGATGGTCACCCGCGGCAGCGGCGTTTGCACCGAGACCTGCAGCTGCGCGCCGGCGCGCGCCGCCAGCAGATCCAACACCGGTCGCAGCTCCATGACCACGTCGGCGAGATCGCAGGCCGCGCGCGTCACGTCACGCCCATTGAACAGGCTGCGGATGTGACGGATGCCGTGCCCGGCGTTCATGGCCTCGTCGCTGATATGCTGCAGCACCCCGATTGCGTTGCTGACCATGGGTTCCGGCTGGGTCAGCATGCGCTGCGCCGCCTGGGCAAAGGTCGTGATCGCGCCGATGGGCTGATTCAGCTCGTGCGCGATGCCGCTGGCCATCTCCTCCAGGGCGGACGTGCGGGCGATCTGCATGAGCTGCTCGAGCAGCCGGGCGCTTTCTCCGCCCAGAGCGCTCCCGTCGGCTGTGGCGTGCCCCGCCGCCGCAGTTGCAGTCGCAGTCGGCGAATTGTCCGGTTTCAGGTTCAAAGCCGCAGAACTTAAGAAGCGTGACAAAGGCGTGTCAAGATATTGTAAGCCTGACTAATATCAGGCGGGGTCGCCATCCCGAGGATCCACGGAAGTGACTTCGCCAGACCCGTAGACCCGGCCGGCGGGCCGCTGGCTCGGCGGCCGGGCGGCGCCGCTGGCGGCCGTCGGCCGCCCCCGCGACCCCGGCCACGGTGCGACCCGGTCACGGCGCGACCCGGTCACGGCGCGACCCGGCCACGGCGCGATCCCGGGCGCGGCACCGCTCCGTGACCCTGAGCGCGGCCATGTACCTAAGCGACTGATTTCCGGTAACATATCGGCTACGCAGCCGGATTCGGCTGCGCCGTGGTTCCGGGGACGTCCGCTTTCGCCGCCCACCCCTGCGGTGAGATACTCGAGTGTGCCGGAGCTCGTTCGAATCTGGCAGTTGAACAAAGTGGCCTCGGATCCCTCCGGGGATACCCGGTCTCACGATGGACGAACTCAGCGAAATCACGCAACACCTGCTGCGCTTCGCCCCGGATGCCCTGATCGTGGTGGACGATCAGGGGCGGATCCGCTTTGCCAACGACACGGTGACCCAGGTGTTCGGCCATCTGCCGCAGGCGCTCATCGGCAGGCCCTTGGACGTCCTGATCCCGGAACGCCTGCGCCACCGCCATGCCGAGTTCACGGCGGCCTACCTGCGTCACCCGAGCAACCGGGAGATGGGCGCGCGCATTGCCGATCTGTTCGCCCTGCGCGCCGACGGCACCGAGTTCGCCGCCGGGATCCGCCTGGCGCCGTTCCGCATCGACGACAAGCTGTTCGTCGCGGCGGCGATCCGGGACATGAGCCAGCAGCGGGCGGTCAACGCGGCCCTGATCGCCGCCCGTGAGGAGGCGGACCGGGCGAACCGTGCGAAAAGCCGTTTCCTGGCGACGGCCAGCCACGACCTGCGTCAGCCGATTCAGACCGTCCTGCTGCTGAACGCGGCCATGCTCAAGATCGTGCCGCAACCCGAAGTGCGCGAGTTGCTGGCGCAGCAGAGCGAGGCCATCGAGAGCATGACCCGCCTGCTCAACGCGCTGCTCGACATCAGCCGGCTGGAATCGGGCGCGATCCAGCCGGTCGCGGCCCACGTGCCGCTGCACGAGGTGTTTGCGAAGCTGCGCTCGGAGTTCGAGTCGGTGGCGCGCACCCGCGACATCGACTTGCAAGTCGAGGACTCGCCCGTGGTGATCTCGACCGATCCCACGCTCTTCCATCAGCTGTTGCAGAACCTGCTCGGC